>JACDGA010000261.1 GCA_013815505.1 Acidimicrobiia bacterium | reverse complement strand
AGGACGCCCCCGACTGGCTCACCACCGTCGCCGGGATCTTCCCGCTGCGGCCGTTCGCGACGTCGGTGCAGGACGCGTTCAACCCGCTCGTCGAGTCCCCGGCGTTCTTCCCCGGTCGCCTCGCCGTCGTCGCCGCGTGGGGCGTCGCCGGTGCCGTTGCCGCTGCGATGTGGTTCCGCTGGTCGCCGAAGCAGGCCGATGGCCGGTCGGCGTCTCGCCGACGCCGGCGCGCGAGCGCCGACGCCGGTGCCGGCACCAGTGGCAGCTCAGAAGTGGTGCGGGAAACCTGACCAGTCGGGCGTGCGCTTCTCCAAGAACGCGTCGCGCCCCTCGCGTGCCTCGTCGGTCATGTAGGCGAGGCGGGTCGCCTCGCCGGCGAACACCTGCTGGCCCATCAGGCCGTCGTCGACGAGGTTAAACGCGAATTTCGCCATCCGCTGGGCCGTCGGGCTCTTCGAGTTGACGATCCGGCCCCACTCCAGCGCCGTCTCCTCGAGGTCGTCATGGGCGACGACGGCGTTGACCATCCCCATCCGGTACGCATCGTCGGCGCTGTACTCCCGGCCGAGGAAGAAGATCTCCCTTGCGAACTTCTGGCCGACCTGGCGGGCGAGGTAGGCGGAGCCGTAGCCGCCGTCGAAGCTGGCGACGTCGGTGTCGGTCTGCTTGAAGCGGGCATGCTCGCGACTGGCGATCGTGAGGTCGCACACGACGTGCAGGCTGTGCCCACCTCCGGCCGCCCACCCGGGGACGACGCAGATGACGGGCTTCGGGGTCGTCCTGATGAGCCGCTGCACCTCGAGGATGTGGAGTCGCCCCGCCCTCGCCGGGTCGATCGTCGCCGACGTGTCGCCCTCGGCGTAGCGGTAGCCGTCGGCGCCACGGATGCGTTGGTCGCCACCCGAGCAGAACGCCCAGCCGCCGTCCTTCGGCGACGGGCCGTTGCCGGTGAGCAGGATGGCGCCGATGTCGGTGGACATGCGGGCGTGGTCGACGGCGCGGTAGAGCTCGTCGACGGTCTGGGGGCGGAAGGCGTTGCGCACCTCTGGCCGGTCGAACGCGATCCGCACCGTGCCGTGCGCCTTGGCCCGGTGGTACGTGAGGTCGATGAAGTCGAACCCGTCGATCTCGTCCCACGCCGTGGGATCGAAGAGCTGTGAGACCGTGGACATGACCCCATGTTGGCCGACAGCGGTACCGTGCGGCCCATGGCGAACGGTGGTGACGGCACGATCACGCTGCTGCCCGTCGTCGGCTTGCCGGAGATCGAGCGCGGCGTCGACCTGATGGGGTTGATCGCGCAGTGCCAGCCCCTGCGCGACGGCGACATCGTCGTCGTCACGTCGAAGGTCGTGTCGAAGTGCGAGGGCGCGGTCGTCGAGCTGGCGGGCGTCGAACCGTCGTCGTTCGCGTCGGCGTGGGCCCAGCACTGGGGCAAGGACGCACGCGTGACCGAGGTCGTGCTGCACCAGGCGGCGCGCATCGTGCGCCAGGCGCACGGCGTGCTCATCACCGAGACGCACCACGGGTTCGTGTGTGCCAACAGCGGCGTCGACCAGTCGTCGAGCGGCGCCGACGATCGCGTCGTCGTGCTGCCCGACGATCCGGACGCGTCGGCCCAGTCGTTGCGCGCTCGCGCCGGTGAGCTGGGTGCTGATGTCGCCGTCATCGTGTCGGACACGTTCGGCCGCCCGTGGCGCAACGGCCAGACCGACGTCGCCATCGGGATCGCCGGAATGTCGCCGATGCAGAGCTACATCGGCCGGGTCGACCCGCATGGCCACGAGTTCAGGGTGCAGGAACTGTGCGTCGCCGACGAGCTCGCCTCCGCCGCCGAACTCGTGAAGGGCAACACGTCGCGCATCCCGGCCGCCGTCGTGCGCGGTCGCACGTGGGAACGCGACGACACGGCGTCGATGCGCGGCGTGATCCGCGACGCGTCGCTCGACCTGTTCCGCTGAGACCCGTCCCGCTGGGGCCGAGAACGGCAACGGGCCCGCCTCATCGATCGATGAGGCAGGCCCGTCGTGATCACCGGGCAGGAGGCCCGATAGACGTCAGTGTTGGAACGTCATCCACCGCCGCTGTAGGCGTCGATGGCGACGACGGTCAGACCGAGGACTTCTGTCCCCCTGTTGTGTGAGACGGCGCCGAGGTACTTGTTGTCGGCGGCGAGCCCCGACCAGCTGTACTGGATCGTTGCCGTCTCGCCGACCGTGGCGCTGTCCGGTGCCGACTCGATGGCGAGCGAGCCGTCGTCGTTCGCCGGATCGGCAGGCACCGACCAGTTGAACATCGTCAGGTTGGCATCGTCGCCGTCGGTCTCCCAACCGTGGACGAGCGTCGTCCACTCACCGGTTTCGGGGTTCGGGATGTCGACCTGCTCCTCCGCCGTGCCGCCGCCACTGGCATCGACGAAATTGAACTCGGGGTCGAAGACGTAGAGGTCGACGTCGTCGTTGCCATCGGTGAACGCGTCGAACGTCGAGACCCGCGTCAGCGCCGTCCCTGCGGGCACGTCGAACGGCACGAACTTGATGCCGCACTTCTCCTCCGTGCCGTCGGGGGCGAAGTAACAGTCGAGTGCGCCATCGATGTCGTTGCCGGGATCGTCGGTGACGGTGATGTCGTCCTTGTCGGCGGGGGTCATGCCGTGGGCGCCGGCGGCGTACGGGCCGGTGTAGCCGAACGTGATGTCGAACTCACCCGCGCCATTCACGCCGGTGCCGCTCACCTCGGCGGGGAACGTCAGAGCTGTCGGACGGACGACCAGCTCGCTCTCCGCCTTCGAGGTGGTGGGCGCCTTCCACGTGAGCTTGCCGAAGCTGTACTCGTCGAACACGGCCCCCGAGTTGGCCGTGAACGTGACGCGGAACGTCTTCGTCTGGCCCGGGTTCAACCGCAACTGGCTCGGGGCGACGGCGACGTCGACACCCGGAGGGGCGGCAACCGTGCTCCTGAACGTCGCCGTCGTCGTGCCGGAGTTCTTGATCCGGCGCGTCACGGTTCTCGTCCCGGCGAGCTGACCGACCGCGATGTTCGGCTGGTTCAGATCGCTGACCTCGATGTTGTTGTTGGCGCACAGCGACGGGTTGTCGATCGCCCCGAGTCCGCAGAGGAACCCGAAGTAGTCGTTGACGCCTGCCGGGTACACCAGCGGCGAGGCGATGGCGCGGTTGATCGACACGTGGCCCGAGCCGACATCGAACGGTGACGCCCCGTCGACCGCGTAGGCCGAGGTCATCAGCGCCGACTTCGTCTCTGCGGGTGTCCAGTTGGGTCGGGCGCTCTTCACCACGAGCGAGAGACCCGCCATGTGCGGCGACGACATCGACGTGCCGCTGAGCAGGTCGTAGTTGCGTCCGAAGTACCCGTCGGGTGACACGGCGGCGAGGACGTCGACGCCAGGCGCCGTGATGTCGGGCTTGAGCAGGTCGCTCGATGCGCGCAGCGGTCCGCGCGAGGTGAACACCGCGGGTTGCGGCGCCGTTTCGTCACCGACCGACACGCCAGGCGACAGCGACGACGCCGGTCGACGGGTGCCGCTGACGTAGGCGAGCAGGGCGGGACGCACGTCGGCATCGAGGTGGATCGTCGGCACGAAGTGGATGTCGCCGT
>JACDGA010000260.1 GCA_013815505.1 Acidimicrobiia bacterium | reverse complement strand
CAGCCGGCCGTTCACCCGCTCGGTGCCTTCATCGGGGCGGCGATCTCGGGCGTCGATCTGTCCGCGCCGCTGCGTCCCGGCGTCGCCGAGATGATCGCCGATGCCGTCACGGACCACCAGGTGGTGTTCGTGCGTGACCAGTCGCTCGACGAACGACAGCTGTGGCGCCTCGCCGAGCAGTTCGGCGTCCCCGCCGTCTATCCCGTCGACCGCCTCGCGAGCAGCAGCGACGACGACGGTTGTAGGGACAAGGTGGTGTCGTCGATTCGTGACACGGCTGCCCGGCCACCCGCAGCGTTCGACTGGCACACCGACCTCAGCTGGACGCAGACGCCGCCGGCATGGGGCTTCCTCCACGCCGTCGAGATCCCTCGCACGGGTGGCGACACCATTGGGCGAGCGGGTTCGCGGTGCGGTCGGCGTCGCCGGCGACACGGTGGCCCGGCTCGTCCACCGTCGCCTCGACGACGTCCGTCACCAGATCCGCTGGCGTTGGCGCGAGGGCGACGTGGCGATCTGGGACGAGATGAGCACGTGCCATCGCGCGCTCGGTGACCACTACCCGCAGCCGCGGACGATGCTGCGCTGCACGATCGCCGGCGATCGACCGTTCGGCCTCAATCTCCACCCGTCGATCGGTCGGGATTCGATCAGTTGAACACGGCGAGCGCTTGCCGCACGAGGGCCCCCTCGTCGCTGGCGCTCGTCCCGGTGCGGGCGTCGGCGAGCCGGGTGCGCATCCGCATCACGAGCGCCAGCCGGTAGGGGTCGCGTCCCTCGGCGAACGCCGCCCGCAGGTTGTTCGACATCCTCGTCACGATGTCGATCGTCGACGCCGGCGCGAGGAACGACTCGCGCCACGGGATGCGGCCCCCACTGACCTCTGTGAGTGCCGCCTGGCAGCCGGCGCGATCGAGCTCGCGACCGTGAAACGGATCGAGGAACCAGTCGGGATCGTCGTCGTCGCCGACAAGGAAGTGGGCCGGCATGCCCACTCCGTGCAGCGACACGCCACAGCGGCGGGCGACCTCGATCACGACGATCGAGAGCGTGATGGGGATGCCTGCTCCCGTGCGCAGCACGTGGCCGACGCAGGAGTTGCGCCAATCGCCGTAGGTCGATCGGTCGCCGCGCAGCCGGCGCGAGCCGATGAGCCGGTCGACGATGTCGTCCCGGGTGCGACCTCCGCACTCGCCCGCCAGCTCGTCGAGTTGGCCGACGATGTCGGCGACGTCGACACCGCGCCGCAGGACGCGTTCGACGGCGACCGCGACGGACGCCAGCTCGCCCGCTGGTGGAGCTGCTGCGGCCGCGCTCGACGGCAGAGCGGCGACGAGCCGATCGAACTCCTCCATCGCTGCGACGCCGCCCACCCGGGTGACGCTACGGCTCCTGGAGGTGTGACGTCGGGCCCTCCCGAGCCCATGTCAGCGGTTTCCGGGGGATGCCGCGTGTTGTCGCGGACACAGACGACGGGACCGTCGTCGACGAGTTCGCCTTCGCGATGCGCACCTAGGGTGCCGGGATGAGCGATTCGATGACAGCGACGGAGTTCCACGAGCGTGTCGACCTCCCCGAGTGGCGATGGTTGCTCGGGCGCATCGAGGCGACGTTCGCTACCGACACGTTCGACGCCGCGGCTCGATTCGTGCTCGACGTCGCCGGGGCCGCCGAGGCTGCCTCGCACCACCCCGATGTGGACGTCCGCTACCCGGGCACCGTCCACCTCGCGCTCACGACGCACGCCGCCGGCGGACGCGTCACCGAACAGGACACGGAGCTGGCGACGACGATCTCCGCGCTCGCCGCGTCCGCGGGGCTGCGTTCTTCCCCGCAGGCGGCGGCGATCACGGAGGTTGCCATCGACGCCATCGACATCGACGCCGTCCGACCGTTCTGGCAGGCGGTGCTCGGATACGTCCCTCAGCCTGGTCACGACGAACGCGCGCAGATCGACGCCATCGTCGACCCGGCGCGCATCGGGCCGGCCTACTGGTTCCAACAGATGGA
This sequence comes from Acidimicrobiia bacterium, assembly GCA_013815505.1. Taxonomy (GTDB): domain Bacteria; phylum Actinomycetota; class Acidimicrobiia; order Acidimicrobiales; family Ilumatobacteraceae; genus JACDHN01. Next base: position 1,610 of record JACDGA010000260.1, on the reverse strand, counting down.
CGAGCCACGGCCGCAGCGCAACCGCATCCACATCGACGTCACCGTGCCCCACGATGTTGCCGAACAGCGCATCAGCGACGCCCTCGCCGCCGGCGGGACCCTCGTGTCGGACGCCCGAGCGAACGCGTTCTGGGTGCTCGCCGACCCCGAAGGCAACGAGGCGTGCGTGTGCACGTGGCAGGACCGCGACTGACCGCCACTAGCCTCACGGTCATGACCACCACCGTCGCCCTCGTCGTGAAGCTCGTCTCGAAGCCCGACACGCAAGACGAGGTGGCCCAATTCCTCGCCGGCGCCGTCGAGCTCGCCAACGCCGAAGAGGGCACGCCTGTCTGGTTCGCGCTGCGCACCGACGACTCGACGTTCTGGATCGTCGACGCCTTCCCTGGCGACGCCGAGCGCGAGACGCACCTCAACGGACCGATCGCCGCCGCGCTCATGGAAAACGCCGATCGGCTCCTCGCGCAGCCGCCGGAGATCAACCCGGCCGAAGTGCTGGCGTCCAAGGTCACCACCTGAGCGCCTCGCCCGCTCACCACCGCCGAGTCAGCTTTGAGCGGCTCGATGGAGGTCGCGCAGCAGCGCGATCTCGGCGCCGTGGTGCAGCACCTCCTGGTTGACCCACCAGACGATCTCGAGGAACGGGTCTTCGGCGTCGCTGCCGTCGGGGTACGTGCTGTGCCCCACGGTGTCGAGCGCCGCATCGTCGGCTGCATCGAGTGCCGCCCGCCAGGCTGCGACCGCCGACCGCAGCGCGTCGATCGCTGACGCCGCGTCGTTGCGGACGACCATCTCGTCCTCGTCGAACGAGTGAGATCCGACGGTCCAATCGGCGCGACCCGCGAGCATCTCCGTGAGGTGGTGCATGCGCCACGCGATCGTCGTGACGGGCGGCGGGTACGGATGCGGACGGCCGCCGTCGCGCCCCCACTCTCCCGCACCGACCAGCACGGTCGCGCCAGGGCCCGGGCCGTCGAGCTGCCGTCGCACTGACCACGCGCCTGGCGCCGGTTCCCACAGGTACTCGGCGTCGGTGAGCGGCGGCACTTCGACATCGGCGCCGTCGCCGCTGTCGATGACCGGACCGATCAGCCGTGCGAGCAGCCGCTCTGTGGCGTGGTCGTACTGGTCGAGCAGCGGGACGAGGCGCGGCGGTGTCACCTCACGTCTCGTCGGCGTGGTGGTCGTGCTCGGACGCCGCCGCCGCCTCGGCGTCGGCCTTCGTCACGTGCACCGTGCCGGCCGGGTGGTCCGGCGGCCCGTACACCGAGTACAGCTTCAGCTCGCCGTCGCCGTCGTTGACCACGTCGTGCCAGGTGCCGGCGGGAATGATCATCGCCCAGTCGTCCGAGACGGCGTGCTCCTCTGCCACGTCGTCCGACGACGAGCCGAGCCGCAGCGTGCCGCTGCCGCGCTCGATCCGCAGGAATTGGTCGAGGTGGTCGTGCATCTCCCAGCCGATGTTCTCGCCGACGGCGAGCGACATCACGGTGAGCTGGATGTGCCGGGCCGTGAACAGCACCGTGCGGAAGTTGGTGTTGTCGATCGTGGTCTTCTCGATGTCGGCGATCCAACCGAGCGAGCTGGACGGTTGCGTGTCGTTGCCCATG
>JACDGA010000259.1 GCA_013815505.1 Acidimicrobiia bacterium | reverse complement strand
GCGGACCCTTCGGCAGCATTCCCTTCACGCTGTTGCGCACCGCGTCGGCGGGCTTGGTCGCCAGCAGCTCGGCGTACGACTTCGACTTCAGGCCGCCGGGGTAGCCGCTGTGGCGGTACACACGCTCGCGATCGGCCTTGCCCGCGGTGAGCACGACCTTGCTGGCGTTGACGATGATGACGTGGTCGCCCGTGTCGATGTGCGGTGCGAACGTCGGCTTGTGCTTGCCGCGCAGGATGCTGGCGACGGCGGTGCACAGGCGACCGAGCACGACACCGTCGGCGTCGACGACGTGCCAGCTGCGCTCGATCTCTGAGGCTTTGGGTGTGTACGTGGGCATGCTCGCTGTCCAGGTCGTTTTGGGAACCTCGCTATCCTACGGCGCCCCACCGACCGTCCCAACCGGCACAGGGACTCGCGCGGATAGCTCGCCTCTGCGCTGCGGCACGATCTCGTTTCGACTGCTTCGCAACCGAAACAAGGCCCCGTAATGCTTGGTCGGCTCGCCTATCGGCTCGCCTCCTAAGTGGCGTCGGGGTAGTCGACCTGCCACAACATCAGCCCGTGTGGCGGCGCCACGGTGCCGGCGGCCGAACGGTCGCGCGCGGCGAGGATCGAGCGGATCTCGCCGGGCGTCAGCTTGCCGCGACCGACGTCGACGAGCGTGCCGACGATGCTGCGCACCATCTGCTGGCAGAACGAGTTGGCCGAGATCTCGAAGCGCAGCAGGTGCTCGTCGACGATGGACCACCGGGCGTCGATGACGCGGCGGACGAGCGTCCGCTCGGGATCGCCGGCCGCCACCTTCGGCCGCCGGCAGAACGACGAGAAGTCGTGCCGGCCGAGCAGCGGATCGCACGCCGCGTCAAGCGCCCACCGCACGAGCGGCGTCGGGACGTGCCAGCTCCGGCCGGCGAGCAGAGGATTCGGGTGCGGCGCGTTCCATACGAGGTAGCGATAGTGCCGCGCCGTTGCCGAGAACCGGGCGTGGAAGTCGTCGGGCACCCAGTCGGCGGCGCGCACGGCAATCGACGGCCCGAGCATGCGGTTGACGCGGTAGGCGAGGTCACCGAGATCGGTCTCGGCGGGCAGCGCGCAGGAGACGACCTGACCCCAGGCGTGCACCCCGGCATCGGTGCGCCCTGCGCCGACGAGACCGAGGTCGTCCGGTGTCGAGCGCACGATCCGCCCGACTGCGTCTGAGAGCGACCCCATCACCGTGGCGACACCGTCGTTGACTGCGAAGCCATGGAACCGCGCGCCGTCGTAGGCGACGAGCAGGCGCGCCCGTCGCACGCCCGGAACGCGAACGACCTCGTCGGGAGACACGGACTGGGCGGGAACCCTTTCAGCAGTTGACACGGATCCCGCCCAGAGCGGCTGGTGGGACGAATCCCGCCCAGACGGTGGTGGGGCGGACGGGGCGGACTAGACGAGCTCGATGCGAGCCATCTGGGCGTTGTCGCCGTTGCGAGAGCCGAGCTTCAGGATGCGGGTGTAGCCGCCGTTGCGGTCGACGTAGCGCGGGGCGACGTCGTTGACCAGCTTGTGGGTCATCTCGCGGTCACCCAGGTAGCTCTGGAGCTGGCGGATGCGGTGCACCCGCATCTCGCCGTCCTGTGCGTGCTTCGCCTTCGTGATGAGCTTCTCGGCGATCGGTCGCAGCGCCTTCGCCTTCGCCTCGGTGGTGACGATGGCCTCTGCGGCAAAGAGCGACGCGGCGAGGTTCGCCATCATCAGGCGCTGGTGGGCGGCATCGCCGCCAAAGCTGCGTGCTCGGCGTGGGGTCGGCATCGTGGGTTCCTCGTGTAGACGTCGAAAGAAGAAGGAAAGAGGGTGGTGCGGGGTCAGCCGCGCAGGGCGAGTCCGCGCTCGTCGAGCTTCTGCTTGACCTCGTCCAGGCTCTTCTGGCCGAAGTTGGTGATGTTGAGCAGATCGTCCTCGGTCTTCGTGAGCAGCTCACCGACCGTGTTGACCTGCGCCCGCTTGAGACAATTGCTCGGGCGCTCTGAGAGATCGAGATCCTCGATCGGCAGGTCGAGATCGGGCGACGACGCGGCGATGTCGGCGGTCTCGCCGAGCTCGAGGCCCTGGGGCTCCTCGCTCAGGTTGGCGACGAGATCAGCGAGCGAGCGCAGCGTCGCGCCTGCAGAGGCGAGCGCCTCCATCGGGGTGATGGAGCCGTCGGTCGTGATGTCGAGCACGAGCCGGTCGTAGTTCGTGGACTTCTCGACGCGGGTCGGCTCGACCTCGAACGTCACGCGGCGGACGGGCGAGAAGATGGCGTCGACGGGGATCACGCCGATCGTGCGTGTCTCCAGCTCACGGTCGCTCGACACGTAGCCGCGCCCTGGCTCGATGGTCATGTCGAGCGCGAGGCGGGCACTGCCGCTCAGCGTGGCGACGGCGAGGTCGGGGTTGAGCACCTCGATGTCGGCGGGGACCTCGATGTCGGCTGCCGTGATGTCGGCAGGGCCCTTCACGTCGAGGCGGGCCGTGACGGATCCCTCCGCCTCGGTGCGCACGACGATGTCCTTCAGGTTCAGGATGATGTCGGTCACGTCCTCGGTGACACCGTTGATGGTGTCGAACTCGTGAAGGGCGTCGTCGAAGCGCACAGTGGTGATCGCCGCGCCCGGGATCGACGACAGCAACGTCCGGCGCAACGAGTTGCCGAGCGTGTGTCCGAATCCGGGGTCGAGCGGTCCGACGGCGAACCGCTGCCGGTTGTCGGCTTCGTCGCCGAGCGGTTCGATGGTGGGACGCTGCATGACGAGCATGTAGTGCGTGGCCTTTCGTGCGAGTGCGAGTTGGGGGCTGGCGGGCGGTTACTTGGAGTACAGCTCGACGATGAGCTGCTCGCGAACCGGGATGTCGATGTGATCGCGCTGGGGGAGATCACGAACCGTGACCTGCTTGCCGCCGTCGCCGGCCTCGAGCCAGCCGACGAGGGCGCGCCCGGTGGTGTCGAGGTTGTACTGGATCTGGATCATGCCCTGGCCCTTGCGCGAGAGCGTGACGACATCGCCCTGGCGAACGCGGTAGCTGGGGATGTCGACCCGCTTGCCGTTGACCTGGATGAGACCGTGGTTGACGAACTGGCGCGCCTGGGGCCGAGTGGTGCCCCAATTGGCGCGGAAGACGACGTTGTCGAGGCGCATCTCGAGCAGGCGCAGCAGGTTCTCGCCTGTCGGGCCCTGGAGCCGGTTCGCCTCGTCGTAGGTCTTGCGGAACTGCCGCTCGAGGACGCCGTAGATGTACTTCGCCTTCTGCTTCTCCTGCAGCTGGCCGAGGTATTCGCTCGCCGTGTTGCGGCGGCGGGTGCGTCCGTGCATACCGGGAGGGAACGGCCGGCGTTCGAGGGCGCGACGGCCCTTCTCGTTCTCGAAGAGGTTGGTGCCAAGTCGCCGTGACAGGCGCACCTTGGGTCCGGTGTAGCGAGCCATGAGTGCGATTACCTCCGACGCTTCGGCGGTCGGCAGCCGTTGTGCGGCACAGGTGTCACGTCCTTGATGGACAGCACCTCGATGCCGATGTTCTGGATGGATCGGACGGCGGTGTCGCGACCCGAACCCGGGCCCTTCACCTCGATCTCGGCGCGGCGGAGGCCATGCTCCATCGCTG
>JACDGA010000044.1 GCA_013815505.1 Acidimicrobiia bacterium | reverse complement strand
CGGCGCGAGGAGAAAGCGAAGCGGACGATGAGCCCGCTAGTGATACGAATGCGCGTCGTCGGGCCAGGTGCCGGCCTTGATTTCGTCGATGAACTGGCGGGTGGCTTCGACCGTGCCGGTGGCCATGTCGGCGTAGTGCTTGACGAACTTCAACGGCAGCTCGGCGAGTCCGAGCACGTCGTGGAGCACCAGCACCTGGCCGTCGCAGTCGGGTCCGGCGCCGATGCCGATCGTCGGGATCGAGACCTTCGACGTGATCTCGGCGGCCAGGTCGCGTGGGATCCCCTCGAGCACGACGGCAAATCCGCCGGACTGCTCGATGGCGTGGGCGTCGTCGATGAGCCGGTCGCGCTGGCCCGCCTGGTTGCCCGCCGCCTTGCCCTGCACCTTGTGGCCGCCCATGCGGTGGTAGCTCTGGGGTGTGAGGCCGATGTGGCCGACGACGGGGATGTCGACCCTCGTCATCGCCTCGATCTGGGCTGCCACGGACGTGCCACCTTCGAGCTTGACCGACTCGGCGCCCGCCTTGAGCAGCGTGATTGCGCTGTCGACGGCCTGACCGATGCCTGCCTGGTAGGAGCCGAACGGGAGGTCGCCGACCACCAACGCCTGCGGGCTGGCGCGGTGCACCATCCGGACGTGGTACTGCATCTCCTTCAGCGTGACGCCGACGGTGCTCGGGCGGCCCTGCACGACCGTGCCGACGGAGTCGCCGACGAGGATCATGTCGATGCCGGCGCGGTCGACGAGCGCGGCGAACGTCGCGTCGTAGGCCGTGATCATCGAGATCAGCTCGCCACTGCCCTTCATCGTCGTGATGCGGGGGACGGTGACCTTCGGGCGGGTGGCTCGCTCGGACAGGTCGTCGGCCATCAGTGCGAGACGCTAGCGGTCGGTCGTCTCGGCGTGAGCACGCTGGGACAGAGGTCACGGTACGCCGGCTCGTGCCCCGTGGCGGTGGCCGACACCACTGCGTCGGTGCACGCCAGTGCGAAGCAGTCGACGGCGGCGGCGAAGAGCTGGTGGAGTGCCTGTGGCCTGCCGACCGGGCGCCGGAACCCTTCCCCGGGGTTGCCGGCGTTGCCGGCGTCGCTGCGTTCGTCATCGGGCGATGGTCCGTCCTGGGTGGCGTCGAGCTCGTGGTCGCCGAGCGCCAGGGCAAACACGGTGTCGCCGTCGAAGAGGGTGTGGGCGGGGCGCACGGCTCGAGCGATGCCGTCGTGAGCGATGTCGGCGAGCTTGGACGCTTCCGCCTTCGAGAGGCGGGCAGACGTGGCGACGACACCGATCGTCGTGTTGAGCGGCGGCGATGTGCGGGCGGTGAGCGCCAACCGCAGGGCCGTCCGCTCGCTCCCGGGCGGGCGCCGGAGCCGAGTCGCGCCGGCGCCGGGCTCGAAGGGCAATCCCGTGCCCGTGTCGATCACCGAGCCCGAGCTGTTGACGACGGCGAGCGCCCCGACCGTGACGTCGTGATCACCGCAGCGGACCGTCTGCCCTGCCGTGCCGACGCCGCCCTGCAACCCGCCGGCGACGGCGCCGGTGCCCGCCCCGACGGAGCCGACGAGCACGCGTCCACCCGTCGCCGACCGTGCCGCACGCTCGCCGAACGCTGCAGTCGGCCGGCACTCGAACCCACCGCCGCGGCCGAGGTCGAAGACGACGGCGGCGGGGACGACGGGGACGACCCAGCGTGCATCCGGCTGCTCGTCAGGCGGACTCACCTGGACGCCGAGGCCGCAGCGCTCCAGCCAGGCGACGACACCGTCAGCGGCGGCGAGGCCGTACGCACTTCCGCCCGTGAGGCAGACGGCATGGATCGTGGTCACGAGGGTTCCCGGTGCGAGGGCGTCTGTCTCGCGGGTCCCTGGTCCACCGCCGCGCACCGACACGCCCGGCGTCGCGCCTCGCGGCACCGTGACGACGGTCGTGCCCGTTCGCCAGCGGCCGCGTGACCGCTGCGCGTGACCGACGCGCACGCCGTCCACGTCGGTGATGGAGCCGAATCGAGCGGATGGTGACACGACCCGCATCCTGCCACCCGGCGGTAGCGTCGACCGACGTGCTGTGGCGTGAACGTCCTGCCGACACGCTGCTCCATCGCTTGCGGGCGGCGGCGGTGCGAGGACTCGGTGAGGCTGTGCACATCAGTCGCAGGATCGCCTGCGAGGCGGCGGCGATCGGACCGTCCACGCGTCGTGGCCGGCGCTTCGGTGCGATGGGGGAGGCGAGCGTCATCTGCTTCCCGCCGGCGGCGATCTTCAACGAGCGGTTCATCGAGATCGGTGACGACACGCTTGTCGGCCCTTTGGTCACGCTGTCGGTGGGGATGGTGGCCGACCAGCAGATGCTCACGCCGAGCGTGCTGCGCATCGGGAACCGGTGCGTCATCGGTCGTGCGAGCGCGATCGTCGCCCACCTCTCGATCGACATCGGCGACGACGTGTGGACGGGGCACCACGTCTACATCACCGACCAGAACCACGATGTCCGCGACGTGACCGTGCCGATCGGCCGCCAGTGGATGACCGAGCGGCCAGTGTCCATCGGCGAGGGTTCGTGGCTCGGCCACGGTGTCGTGGTGCTGCCGGGCGCACGACTCGGGCGCCACGTCGTGATCGGCGCGAACAGCGTCGTGTCGGGTGAGATTCCCGACTACAGCCTCGCCGCCGGCAACCCCGCCCGGATCATCCGCTCGCACGCCCCCGAGTAGCCGCGTCTCGTCACTGCGAGAGGTCGTTGGGAGGGGCGCAGCTGGGCATGCGGTTGTCGTTGGCGAACACGCGCAGCCGGTCGCTCACCGGGAGACCGTCTACGGCGGTCTCCGTGAACGGGTCGTCGTCCCCCTCGCGCAGTCGCTCGGCGTAGGCGCGGCGATCGGTGAGGAACTGGCGGTACTCGTCCTCCCACATCGGCACGAGGGCGATGCCCTTGTCGTCGCTCGGCGTGACGGCGGTGATGTCGTCGAGGGCGCCTTCCAGCAGGTCGGTCGCCCTGTCGGCCGTATCGGCGCGCTCGGCGAGCAGCGTCACTTCGTCGTCGATGCGCCGGTAGTCGGCGAGCTGCAGTCGCTCGGCGTCCATCTCGGCACAGATCCCCTCGGCACGCTGAGCCCACTCATCGTCGCCGATCCGGTTGCGAGCCTCCTTTGAGGCGAAGAACAGGGCGTAGGTCCAGAATGCGGCGAACGCGACGCCACCGACCACCAGGAGCGCGCGCCGCCACCACCTGCCCCGAGACGACGGCGCCGCTGCAGCGCGTTCCTCATCGGTTGCGAGCACGGCGTCACGTTAGAGGCTCGCTGGTAGAACGGGACGATGCCCATCGACGAGGACGCAGGACGCCTCACACGGCTGCGCGCCGGCGTCGCGCTGGTGCGCACGATGATGCGCCTGCACCCACGCCAGTTCACGATCGCCGTCGCCGGTGCGTCGTTGTTCGCGCTGTGCACGGTGGCGTCGAGTGCGGTGCTACGCCGAGTCGTCGACAGAGTGATCGTCCCCCGGTTCGAGGACGGTGACGTCGCCGGTGGCACGACCATCGCCGCCCTGAGCCTCGTCGTCGCCGTCGGAGTGATGCGGGCGGCGGCCGTCGTCGTCCGCCGTGTGTGGGCGACGATGGGCGTGTTCCTCGTCTCCGAGACGCTGAGCACCGACGTCGTCGACCGTCTCGTCGTGCAGCCGCTGCCGTGGCACGCTCGTCGCGCCGACGGCGACCTCGTCGCCCGCGCCGGCGTCGACGTCGACGCTGCGGTTGCGGTGCTGGCGCCGGTGCCGTTCGCGATCGGCACCGTCGTGCTGCTCGCCGTGAGCGGCATCTGGCTGATCGTCGTCGATCCGGTGCTGGGACTCGTGGCGGTGGCCGTGTTCCCCGTGCTGTTCGCTGTCAACCTCGTGTACGAGCGCAAGGTCGCCCACCACTACGACGAGGCCCAGGACCACCTCGGACGGTTCTCGGCGTGGGTGCACGAGAGCTTCGAGGGCGTGCAGCTCGTCAAGGCGTTCGGCGCCGAGCGACGCGAGAGCGAGCGGCTGGCGACGGTCGCAGGATCGTTGCGAGACGCACGCGTGAAGGCGATCAGGATCAGGGCGCTGTTCGAGACGTTGCTCGAGGTCATCCCTTCGTTGGCGACCGTCGCACTGGTGTCCGTCGGCGCGATGCGCCTCCAGGCCGGCGCGGTGACGGTCGGTGAGCTGTCGAGCGTCGTCTTCCTGTTCTCGCTGCTCGTCTTCCCGTTGCGGATCATTGGCTACGCGCTCGCCGAGCTGCCGCACTCGGCGGCTGGTTGGCAGCGCGTCCGTGACGTGGTCGACGAGCCGATCGTCGCCGACCCCGTCGACGCGATCGCGGCACCGGGCGCGGACATTGCCCTCTCGCTCGTCGACGTCGAGTTCGGCTTCACCGACACACCGGTGCTGCACGCTGCGACGATCTCCGTCGGGCGCAGCCGATTCGTTGCCGTGGTCGGTGCCACCGGGGCCGGCAAGACGACCCTTGCCGAGCTGTCCGTCGGACTCGTCGCGCCCCGTCATGGTGTGGTCGAGGTCGATCCCGACGACGTGCTGATCGTGTTCCAGGAGGCGTTTCTCTTCTCCGGCACGTTGCGCCACAACCTCTCGCTCGGCTTGTCGTTGTCCGATGAGGAGCTGTGGCATGCGCTGTCGCTGGCAGCCGCCGACGACTTCGCGCGACGTCTCCCCGACGGCCTCGACACCGTGGTCGGCGAGCGCGGCGTCAGTCTGAGCGGAGGCCAGCGTCAGCGCGTCGCGCTGGCGAGGGCGATCGTGCGCAGGCCGGCGCTGCTCGTCCTCGACGACGTGACGTCCGCCCTTGATCCGGCGACGGAGTCGACGGTGCTCGCCAACCTGCGAGATGCACTCGGCGGTATGACGGTGTTGATGGTGGCATCGCGTCCGTCGACGATCGCGCTCGCCGACGAGGTCGTGTTCCTCACCGGTGGCACGATCGCGGCGCACGGCACGCACGGCGAGCTGATGCGCACGCAGCCGGAGTACCGGGGCCTCGTCGAGGCGTTCGAGGCTGACCGCGAGCGCGTGGAGGAACCGGCGTGACGGCCCGCTTCTCGACGCCGGCGACCCTGACCGCGACGCGGACGATCGGCCGTGGGCTGGAGGCGGCGCCCATCCTGCGCGACGGACTCGCCGTCACCTGGCTGCTCGCCGCGATCGGTGCCGGAGGCCGCGTCGTCGTGCCGATCCTCGTGCAGCAGATCATCGACAAGGCGATCATCGGCCAGGGCGACGTCCGGATGGGGCTTGTCGGGACGTTCGCCGCGATCGCCGTGGCAGCGATCGCCATCGCCGGCGTCGCGCAGCGCCAGGCAATGGTTCGCCTCGGCACGCGTTCCGAGCAGGCGCTGTACGACCTGCGTGGGCGTCTCATCCGCCACATCCACCAGCTGAGCCTGCACGACCACAGCGAGGAGCACCGCGGTGCACTCGTCTCGCGTGTCACGAGCGACATCGAGACGCTGACGCAGTTCTTCGCGTGGGGAGGTCTCGCCTGGCTCATCAACGGGACGCTCATCGTCGTGGTGGCCGGCGTGATGATCGCCTACGACTGGGTGCTGGCGTTGGTCGCGTTCGCAGTCGCGGCGCCGCTCGTCATCGTGTTGCGGCTCGTGCAACGCCGCCTCGTCGAGGCGTACGGCGAGGCACGAGAGCGCAACTCCGACATGCTCGCCGGCGTGTCCGAGCTCGTCTCGGGTGCCGAGACCGTGCGCGCCTACGGCGCCGGGCCGTCGATCGCCACGACGACGAAGGGCCTCGTGAAGGAGCGGCGACGGGCGAACGTGCGCACCGGGGTGATCGGCGCCTTCTTGTTCCCGAGCGGGGAGGTGTTCTCGGCGCTGACGGTCGCCGCCGTGGTGGGAGTCGGTGTCGCACGCGGTCCGGGGAGCGGGGTGACGGCCGGGGCGATGGTCGGCTTCGTGTTCCTCACGTATCGCTTCCTCGAACCTGTCGCAGAGTTCACCGAAGTGCTCGAGCAGACCCAGACCGCCGTCGCAGGCCTGCGGCGCATCATCGGCATCCTCGACGTACCCGTGGGTCCACCGCCCCCTGCCGATCCAGTGCCGCTACCGGAGGGTGCGCTCGCGCTCGACATCGCCGACGTGACGTTCGCCTACCCGGCCCGTGGTGAGGACGTGCTCGAACAGCCCGTGCTGCGCGACGTCTCCGTGCACATCCCGGCCGGCCAGCACGTCGCGCTTGTCGGCGCGACGGGTTCGGGCAAGACGACGCTCGGGCGGCTCGTCGCACGCTTCGCCGATCCAACGGAGGGCGAGATCCGCCTCGGAGGCGTCCCGCTGCCGCTCGTCGACAACGACGAGTTGCGCACCCGGCTCGTCGTCGTCGGGCAGGAGCCGTTCCTGTTCGACGAGTCGATCGCCATCAACGTCGGCTTCGCTCGACCGGGCTCGTCGCTCGACGACATCGACGCCGTGATCCGCCGCCTCGACCTCGACGATTGGGTCGCGTCGCTGCCCGACGGGATCGACACACGAGTCGGTGAGCGTGGCGAGCAGCTGTCGGCCGGCGAGCGCCAGCTCGTCGCCCTGCTGCGGGCCGATCTCGCCGGCAGCGACGTGCTGGTGCTCGATGAGGCGACCTCGTCGGTGGACGCCCTGACAGAGGTGCGCACGTCGCGTGCCCTCGATCACCTCGCGCGGGGGAGGACGACGATCTCCATCGCTCACCGGTTGTCGACGGCCGCTCGGGCCGATCGTGTGCTGGTCGTCGATGCCGGAAGGGTCGTGCAGGACGGGACGCACGCCGAGCTGCTGCGTGACGAGGACGGTGTCTACGGCCGGCTCTACGAGGCGTGGGTGGCGGCGACCGCGACAGACGGTGCGCCGGATTCGGGTTCAGTCGACGTCGACACCGAGTGGCAGCGGTCCGTCGACTCTGACGACCCGGCAGTCCACTGACCCCGACGCGTCACGGCGCACGGTGAACTCCTCGGTCGCGCCCGGCTCGAGGCGCCCGGTCTGGATCGTGCTCGTCGTGCCGGCGACCTCGACGCGCACCGTGAACGACGCCGCCGACGGGCTGTCGTTCGTCAGGAACCCGCTCGCCCGCACGACGTCACCGCTCTCGGCGACGCACGAGGTGATGTCTGCCGTGTTCGGTTCGGGGTTGCGGTATCGCTCGACGGCGCGCTGCAGCACGATGCTGAACCACAGGCCGACGACGCTCAGCGCGAGAGCGGCGATGCCGCACCACAGGCCGGCTCGCAGGATCCGGCGCGATGCCTCGTCGACGACACCGCCTCGCACTCGCGTCGCCAGGACGATGGCGAGCGTGCCGCAGACGACGGCGATGACGAAGAACACCGGCATCCACGCCGTCGCGATGCCGACGATGCCGAGCACGAGCGACGCCGTCGTGCCCTTCGGGCGGTCTGGCGGGTTGCGGTCGACGTAGCGGACACCGTCGGCCGAGACGTCGCTCGTCCAGCGCTCGCCGTTGTGGTAGCGGAACTCGAAGCGACCGCTCGGATCGGGGTACCAGCCGGGCGACGAGGACACACGCGCACTGTATGCACCCCGTATCGTGACCGGGTGTCGATGGTGCCCTCGTCGCTCTCGCTGCGCGATCGCACCCTCGCCCCTGAGCGCTACCACCAGGTCACGAAGGTCGCGCTCGTGCTGCTGTGCGCGATCGTCGTCACTGGCGCCGCCGTGCGGCTCTCGGGCAGCGGGCTCGGGTGCGACGACTGGCCGAACTGCAACTCCGAGCGCCTCGTTGACGTCTCGACGGGACACGCTGCGATCGAACAGGTCAACCGCCTCTTCACGGGAGCCGTTGCCGCCGCCGTGGCGATCGCCGTACTCGGCGCACGCCTGCGCACGCCGCGGCGCGCCGATCTGGAGTGGCTCGCCTACGGCCTGGTGGCGGGCGTGATCGCCCAGATCCTCCTCGGCGCACTGCTGATCAAGGTCGAGCTGCACCCGATCTCGGTCCAAGGCCACTTCCTCCTGTCGATGGCGCTCGTCGCCAATGCCGTCGTGCTCGTGCGGAGATCCGGCGCTGCTGATGGCGTCGAACCCGGCATCGCTCGGCTGCGCCGGCACCGCTGGGTGCTGGCTGCGGTCACAGGGATCGCCCTCGTCACCGGCACCGTCGTGACCGGCGCCGGGCCGCACGCCGGCGACGAGGACGTCACCCGTCTCGACTTCGCCATCCCGACCGTGGCGCGGATCCACAGCCTCACCGTGCTGTCGGCCGTCGCCGTCGCGCTCGCACTCGCATTGCGCCTACGGGCGTCGCCGGCACTCGCCTCGTCGGCGACCGCACGTGCCCTGTCGTCGTGGGTCGTCGTCGCTCTGCTGCAGGGGATGATCGGCTACGTGCAGTACTTCGCCGACGTGCCGCCGCTGCTCGTCGGCGGACACGTGCTGGGGGCGACGATTCTGTGGGGGATCACCGTCTGGCTCGTCATGGACGACAGGAGTACGCCTGCGCTCTAAGGTGTGCCGATCGTGTGGGAGGGGAACGAGTGAGGCGAGCCGCGCAAGTGGTCGCGATGGCGCTGCTTGCCTTGATCGCACTGGCCTCCGTGATGTCGCCGGCCCGCACGGCGCACGCTCAGGAAGACGACGAGCGCACCATCAACGTGCGCGTGCAGAACCGCCTGGAGGGCGAGAACACGCCGGTCCCTGGCGTCACCATCACGGTGTCGGCAGGCGGTGAGGAGGTCGCCTCGGCCGAGACGAACGAGAACGGCCTGGCCGAGCTCGTCGTGCAGGGTCGCCGGGACTACGAGATCACCGTCGATCGCGACACGTTGCCTGACGATGTCGACATCCCGGAGGAGCGGGCGTCGCTCGTCATCACGTCGGGGCAGTTCACGTCGTCACGGATCGCCCGCACGTTCAACACCGGTGAGGCCGCCAGCACGACCGAGCCGTTCGTCGACAAGCTCGCGCAGCGGCTCGTCGACGGAACGAGGTTCGGTCTCCTGATCGCGATCTCATCTGTAGGGCTCTCACTCGTATTCGGCACCACCCGGTTGACGAACTTCGCCCATGCCGAGATGGTGACGTTCGGCGGCGTGGTGGCCTTCTTGTTCAACGTCACCGGAATCAGCTTCCTCGGGTTCATGCCGTTCGTCGACGACCGCGGACGGATGCACCTGATCCTCGCGGCCGTCATCACGACGATCATCGGGGGACTCTTCGGGCTGTTCCTCAACGGCACGCTGTTCGGAGTGCTGCGGCGGCGTGGGTACTCGCTCGTCACGCTGATGGTGATATCGGTCGGCCTGTCGATCGCGCTCAAGAACGTCTTCCTCCACCGATTCCGCTCTCGTCGCCGCCCATACAACGACTACGCCAGCCAGTCGGCGTGGGAGATCGGTCCCGTGTCGATCACGCCGCGTGACCTGATCGTCGCCGTCATCTCGCTCGTCGTGCTCATCACCGTCGCGCTCACGCTGCAACGGACACGCCTCGGCAAGGCGAC
>JACDGA010000258.1 GCA_013815505.1 Acidimicrobiia bacterium | reverse complement strand
GGCCGGGCGAGCCCGAGCGCTCGGCGGCCTTGGAGTGGTCGCTTACGACCACGGCGACCTCGACAGGTCGGCGGAGTACCACCGCGAGAGCCTGGAGATCCACCGGCGTCGCAACGACAGTGCCGGCATGGCCGCCGCCCTCACGAACCTCGGCGAAGTCGCCCGCCGCAGGCGACGAGTTCACGAGGCGGTGGCCATGCAGGGCGACAGCGCATCGCTCTTCGCCGCCGCAGGCGATGCGATCGGGCAGGCCGCCGCCCTCACGAACCTCGCCGCGTCGCAGCTGGAGCTGGGGGCGCCGGATGAGGCACATGCGGCACTCGTGACCGCTGCCGTGCTCTGGCAGCGCGCCGGGGAGCGCTCGGACCTGGCCGAATGCCTCGAGCTGTTCACGGCGCTCGCGGCCCATTGGCAGCAGCCCGCACGCGCGGTCCGCCTTGCCGCTGCGGCCGCTGCCCTTCGTCAGGCTGCAGGGACGACCCCCTCGCCGGCCGAGGCCGAGCGGCACCAGGCCATCATCGTCCCCCTCCGGCGGGCGATGGACGCGGCCCGGTTCACGGCCGCATGGCAGGACGGCTGGTCAATGAGCGCCGACGAGGCTGTAGCCCTTGCTCTCGAGCGGCGGCGGGAACCCGTCGACTAACCGGAACAGTCGCCGACCACGCCCTGTGATCAGCCCGGCGGCGCCCATTCGAGGGCGGCGAATCCGCCCAGGCCGGTGGCGTCGAGCAGTGCCTCGGCCTCGCCGACCCGGCTGCGCATCTTCATCGCCTCCAGGGTCGGCATCGAGGCCGCTTCGTGCCACGCTTGGCGTCCCGTTTCCACCAGTTCGTCGATGCCCCACCGCGACAGGAAGTCGGCCTGGGTACGCACGGCGCCCGGGGTTGGCACTTGGTCGATCATCACGTCGCACGTGATGTCCATCGAACCCGGCGCCTCGAGGTAGTGGCCGGCGCGCCGGTGGCCTCGATACGTTCGGAGCCACTCCCGCCAGTCGAGGTCGCACACGGCCGTGGTCGTGGGACGGGCGTAGTCGAAGACGTGGTACGAGCCCGCTCGCAGCCGGTCGAGCACGTCGGCGACGAGGAGCGCCGCCTGGCGCTGCAGCGGGGCTCGCGCCCCGTGGGGGGCGCACGCCGGCAGCACGTCGGGCACGGGATCGAACGGTGCCGACAGCACCTCGACCAGTGTTCCGTTCGCAGCCTCTGTCACGAAGGCTTCACGCCAGGCACCGTCAAACACGGCCAGCGTGAACGGAACGTTGTCGAGCATCTCGTTGGCGATCACGACGCCGTCCAACTTGTCGCCAGCCTCGTCCAAGGTGGCGACGGACTCGACCCAGGCGGGATGCATCGCCCGTTGCGTCGCCGAGATCTCGACAGCGGCGTAGCGCATCGCCTCAAGGCAAGCAGGGGCTGCGGCACGCACCGAGCGCGCCAGTGTTCCGGCGCCGGCACCCATGTCAACCACAACGAGCGGCTCGGGATGCCCGAGCCGCTCCCATTCGGCGTCGAGCATCCTGCTGATCACGGCGCCGAACAGCGGCCCGACCTCAGGCGAAGTGAGGAAGTCGCGGCGCCGGCCGGCCCCACCGCCGGAGTCAACGCGGGTGTAGAAGCCGTGCTCGCCGTAGAGGGCGACGTGCATGTACCGCTCGAACGGGATGGCGCCGTCCGGCGAGTCGGCGATCGCCGCCCGGATCTCGTCAGCGGCCGAGCGCACCGGAGAGGTCGGCGATGTCACCGAAGCGCACCACCAGCGACGGCAACACACCGAGCGCCAGGGTGCCGGCAGCGGTGATCGCCAGTGCGGCCTGCACCGGGGCCGGCGTGACGACCGGCGTGATGTCGCCGTCGGGCACGTCGGCCATCCACATCACCCGCATCACCTTCATGTAGTAGGCGGTGGCGATGACGGTGTTGACGGCACCGACCACGGCGAGCGCGTAGCCGGCGTTGGTGTCGGCCTCCAGCACGGCACGGAAGGCGCCGAACTTGGCGAACCACCCCCCGAGCGGCGGGACGCCGGCCAACGACGCCAGGAAGATCGTCATCAAGACCGTCAGGCCGGGGGCGTAGACGAACAACCCGCCGAACGAGCTGATGCTCCCGCTGGGTGTCTTGCGGGCGGCGGCGATGACAACGGCGAAAGCACCGAGGTTCGTGAACGCGTAGATCAGCAGGTACACGACGACGGCTTTGAGCGCCGGCTCGGCTGCGTCGCCGCTACCTGCGACAGCGAGCGGCATCAGGATGAACCCACCCTGGCTCACGCTGGAGTAGGCGAGCATTCGGACCATGTTCGTCTGGCGGAGGGCGATCACGTTGCCGATCGTCATCGTCAGCGCGGACAGCACCCACAGCAGCGGCTGGTACACCTCGTCGGCCGCAGGGAAGGCGATGAACACCAGCGACGAGATTGCCCCTAAACCTGCCGTTTTCGAAGCCACCGACAAGAACGCCGTCACCGGTGTCGGCGCCCCCTCGTAGGTGTCAGGCGCCCAGGTGTGGAACGGCACGGCCGAGATCTTGAAGGCGAAGCCGATGATCACGAACGTCACGCCGAGCACCTGGATGGCGATCAGGTCGCCTTCGCCGAGCGAGACAGCGATGTCGACCAGCTTCGTGGAGCCCGTCGTGCCAAAGATCAGGCTCATGCCGTAGAGCATCACGCCAGACGCGAACACGCCGAGCAGGTAGTACTTGACGCCGGCCTCGTTGCTCTTGCCGTCGCGTTTGCGATCGCGTGCCAGTCGATGGTCGGCGCCTGCCACTCGCCTGACTGGGCGATCAACGACGTGATCAGGCCCGTCACGGCTGGAGGTGCTCTCCGAGGCGCGCCACCAGGTCACTGACCGCAGGATCGGTGATGTCGAACAGCAGCTTGGGATAGATGCCGAGCGCCACGATGGCGATCAGGATCGGCGTCCAAGCGATCCACTCGATGCGCTTGACGTCGTGCAGTTCCACATGGTGATGGTCGTCGTCGTGCTCTTGGTTGATTGCGGCGCCACGAAACCGAAGCCGGCCGGCGGCTCGTCGTGTTCGCCACCATCGACGACCGGCCCGGCGGCCTGGCCGAGCTGCTGTCGGTGTTCGGCGCCGCCGGGGCCAACCTGATCGCCGTCGAGCACCTGCGAGAGGGAGTCAACCTGCATGTGCGAGAGACCGAGGTGCACTGCACGTTCGAGGTGCGCGGCCCCGACCACTCCAGCGCCATCATCACCGCCGCCCGCGAGGCGGGTTATCGCAACCTCCGCGTCGACTCCCCTACCGGCACGGGACGGCCGCTCACGTGAGGGGCAGGGCGCGGATCGTCCAGCTCGCCCGATGCCGGGCGCCTGGCGACAACACGACGACGTCGGTGCCCGAGTTGAAGGCGTCCGGCGGGCAGGTCATCGGCTCAACGGCGAGGCCGGCGCGGTCTCCGTCGGCACCCGGGGCGTCAGCCGTGTGGAGCTGCACCCACGGCAACACAGCCGGATCCCATTCGCACTCCACCCCACCGGCGTCGTCGTCCAGCAACCGGACGCGGACGAGCCCATCGGCGTCCGGGATCAATGCGGTGAACGCGTGATCGATGAACGTGTTCCCGATCGCATGTGAAACGCGGAAGTCGAACGGTCCGTCGGCGACCGG
>JACDGA010000257.1 GCA_013815505.1 Acidimicrobiia bacterium | reverse complement strand
CCGGTGCCTACGACGTCGTCGTCGCCGCAGGCGTCGAGGTCATGACCCGCGTGCCGATGGGCGCGTCGATGGCCGACGGGAAGTTCGGCTACCCGTTCGGCCCGCGGGTCGGCGCCCGCTATGCGCCAGAAGGTGGACTCGTGCCACAGGGCATCAGTGCCGAGCTCATCGCCGACCAGTGGGACATCAGCCGCGAGGAGATGGACGCTCTCGGCGCACGCAGCCAGCAGCTCGCGGCGAAGGCCACCACCGAGGGACGTTTCGAGCGCGAGATCCACCCCGTGACCGACCACGAGGGGGCGACGATGACGACCGACGAGGGTTTGCGAGAGACCACGTTGGAGTCGTTGTCGGCACTGAAGCCGGCATTCCGTGCCGAGGAGGAGGGCGGTCGCGTCACGGCCGGCAACTCGTCACAGATCACTGACGGCGCCTCCGCCGTGCTCATCATGAGCGAGGAGAAGGCCGTCGCGCTCGGCCTGACACCGCGGGCCCGCTTCGTCGACTTCGCAGTGGCGGGTGCGAACCCGCGACTGATGCTGACGGCGCCGATCCCTGCGACGAAGAAGGTGTTCGAACGCTCCGGTCTGACGATCGACGACATGGACCTCGTCGAGATCAACGAGGCGTTCGCCTCCGTCGTGCTGGCGTGGCGCAAGGAACTCGACGCCGACATGGACCGCGTCAACGTCAATGGCGGCGCGATCGCGATCGGTCACCCGCTCGGCTGCTCGGGTACGCGGTTGCTCACCACGCTGCTGCACGAGCTGGAGCGCACGGGGGGCCGCTACGGGCTGCAGACGATGTGCGAGGGCGGCGGCATGGCCAACGCCACCATCATCGAACGCGTCTGACGACGGCTGGTCGCACACATCGCACCACGGCGGCCGTTCCGGAGCCGCCGCTACCCTCAGGATCATGCCAGCCCTGTCCACGCTGATCTGGGTGGGGATGGGGGTCCTGATGGCTGTCGTGCTGTGGCGGGTCGGCATCGGGATGTTGCGCTCGATGACCCAGCCGCTGCCCGAACCGCCGCCACCCGGCGAGCTGCGCAAGATCAACGTGCGCTACCGCTGCGGTGTGTGCGGCGTGGAGCTGAAGATGACGATGGCGCCCGACGAGGACCCGCCGCCACCTCGCCACTGCCTCGAGGACATGGACGTCGTCGCGCCGTTGTACGACTGAGCGAAGCGAGGTCGTGCGTGGGAGCGAACGCCAGTGAGCCGCACGCCGATGGCGTTCGGGGGCGCAGCCCCCGGGGAGATACGACTGATAATTTTCGGCGCAGGGTGAGTTATGCACAGCCTGTGTGCAAACCTGCGGATAACCACATCGGTGTGATTCGGAGAACTGCAGGTGAACGGTACGTGGCGCGGCGCTATCGCCACTTGGTGGCGGTGTAGAGGCCGCCGAGGATCATCACGAGGCCGATCACGGTTGGCGCGGGGCTCTCCCACACGAGGTAGCGCAACATGATCATCACGCCGCCGACGACGAGCAGCGCGAGCATCAGCACGGGCACCCACGGCCTGCTGTGCTTGACCTCGATCGGCACGGGCGGCGTGTAGCGCGACGACGACGTCGATGCGTGCGAGGTGGACGCTGTCGCGCCCGTGGCCAAGCGGCGCTCGCTCGCCGTGGACGTCGCCGAGCTCGTCGACGACTTCGACGAGGAGGTCGACTTGCGCACCAAGCTCGGGCGGGTGCCCTTCTCGGTGACCCGTCCCCCGGACTTTCTCTTCGGCGGTGCCACGGCGAGGCAGTCTACGTTGGTGGGCGTGACGCGGGTGCTCGTGATCGACAACTACGACAGCTTCGTGTTCAACCTCGTGCAGTACCTCGGCGAGCTGGGCGCCGAGCCGGTGGTGCACCGCAACGACGCGCTCTCGGTCGACGAGGCCGTCGCGCTCGAACCCGACGTCGTCGTGCTGTCACCGGGGCCGGGACGACCGGAGGATGCCGGGATCTGCTGCGATGCCGTCACGGCGTTCGCCGCACGAGGCACCCCGCTGCTCGGCGTGTGCCTCGGTCACCAGGCGATCGGTCACGCCTTCGGCGCCTCGATCGTCGGCGCCGGCGAGCTGATGCACGGCAAGACGTCGCCGGTGCACCACGACGGCAGTGGGCTGTTCGCCGGCATCGCCTCACCGATGACGGCGACGCGCTACCACTCGCTGACGATCGATCCGACGACGGTGCCGGCCGAGCTCGACGTGACGGCGCGCACGGCGGACGGCACGATCATGGCCGTCACGCATCGCGAGCTGCCGCTGTTCGGCGTGCAGTTCCACCCCGAGAGCATCATCTCCGAAGGAGGCCACCGCCTGCTCGGCAACCTCCTCGCCACCGCGAGCTCCGCCACCACCGTCGGCGCCTGACCATCGCAGCCGCGGCGTCTGTCGCGGACGTCCGCCCCACCACCGTCTGGGCGGGATCTCTCCCACCACCTGGTCTGGGCGGGATCGCTGTCAGCACCTGCGAGAGATCCCGCCCAGAGCGTCGAGGCGTCGCGGGTCAGTCCGGTCAGTCGCGTCAGTCGCCGGCGCCGTTCGCGGCCCCGTCGCCGTCGTTCGGGCGCTCATCGCCGTTCGTCTCGCCGTCGGGTTGCGTGCCCTCGGTCTGCGTGGTCGTCGGGGTGACCGTCGTCGGAGCTGCCGTGGTGGGCGGGGGGTCGGTCTCGGGCGGGTCCGTCTCGGGCGGGTCCGTCTCGGGCGGGTCCGTCTCGGGCGGGTCGGTTTGAGGAGGTTGGGTCTCAGGCGGGTCGGTCTGGGGCGGCTGAGTCTCGGGGGGATCGGTCGCAGGTGGCTGGGTCTCGGGAGGAACGGTGGCCGGTGGCAGCGTCTGGGGTGGGAGCGTCGCCGGCGGGAGCGAGGTGATCGGATCGCCCTCCGCGCCGACCGTCAACGTGACGACGGTGCCCGGCTCGACATCAGTTCCGGCCGGTTCGCTCTGCGCGATGACGAGGCCAATTCTGGTGTCGCCAGGCGGGAGCTCGGTCGTCTCGATGAACGGCACGCCGAGCTGCGCCGCGGCGAGCTCGTTTCGGGCCGTGAGCTCGGAGTCGCCCACCATCTCGGGCACAACGGCCAGCACCGGGCCCTCGGAGACGAAGAGCTCCACCGACGAGTTCTTGTCGACGCGGCGGCCGATGCGCGGGGTGGTGCGCACGACGCGCCCCTCGGCGATCTCCTCGGACGGTGTCCGCGTGGTGCCACTGACCGCTAGGTCGCGCCCGGCGAGGATGACCGTCGCCTGCTCGACCGTCTCTCCCTGCACGTTGGGGATCACGGACTGGTCGGGGATCGGCTTGTAGTAGACGCGCAGCAGCTGTCCGGCGCCGAGGAGCACACCGGCCTTTGGCTCGGTGCGGTCGACGATGCCGGGCGCTCGGTTGGCGTTCGGGTCCTCCAGCGGGTCGAACGTGATGTCGAGGTCTTCCAGCTTGGCGCTGACGTCGTCGATCGATTGGCCGGCGTAGTTGGCGATGGTGCTCTGGCCTGCGGCGTCGCCGCCGTTGATGGCTCGGTAGAGCAGGAAGCCGCCGATGGCGAGGGCGACGAGGGCGAGGAACGCAGCGAGCGCGTACCAGCCGTTGCGCGAGCGTGGTTCGGGCTGGCGTTGGCGGACCGGCATTGTGCC
>JACDGA010000043.1 GCA_013815505.1 Acidimicrobiia bacterium | reverse complement strand
TTCCCTCGTCGCGTCCCAGTGACCTCTGCAGCTGGCGGGCTTCGGCTGCTCTCGGCTGTCGGGGCTGCGCCTGGCGGCGCGACGCCCGACGTCGCGGTCGCGCGTGCGCCTCGTCGCTGGCGCTTCTCTCGTCGCGACCGATGACCTCTCGCGACGCGACCAGGCTCCCGACCGTCTGGGCGGGATCTCTTCCACGGTGCCCTCTGGGCGGGAATCGTCGCAGCAGGTGAAAGAGATGCCGCCCAGACCACTCTGGGTGGGCGCCGGCGTGGTTGACTTCGGGGGATGCGGATCCTTGTCGTCGGGGCGGGCGGGGTCGGATCGGCTGCGGTCTCGATCGCACTGCGCCGCGACGTCTTCGAGCACGTCGTGGTCGCGGACTTCGACGTCGGACGGGCGCAACGTGCCGCAGCGAGCGGTGGTGCACGCACCACGGCGGTCCAGGTCGACGCGACCGACGAGCGCGCCGTCGCCGAGCTCGTCGCCGCTCACCGCTGCGACGTCGTGCTCAACGCCACGGATCCGCGATTCGTCATGCCGCTCTTCCGCGCCAGCCTGTCCGCCGGCGTCGACTACCTCGACATGGCGATGTCGCTGTCGCAGCCGCATCCCGATCGTCCCCACGAGCTGACGGGCGTCAAGCTCGGCGACGAGCAGTTCGAGCTCGCCGGCGAGTGGGAGCAGGCGGGGCGGCTCGCCCTCGTCGGAATGGGGGTCGAGCCCGGCCTGTCGGACGTGTTCGCCCGCCACGCCGCCGACACCCTGTTCTCCGAGGTGCACGACGTCGGCGTGCGTGACGGTTCGAACCTCGTGATCGAGGGCTACGACTTCGCCCCGACGTTCAACATCTGGACCACGATCGAGGAGTGCCTCAACCCTCCCGTCGTGTGGGAGCGTGACCGCGGCTGGTTCACGACGGCACCGTTCAGCGAACCCGAGACGTTCGTGTTCCCCGAGGGCATCGGTGCGGTCGAGTGCGTGAACGTCGAGCACGAGGAGGTGCTGCTGATCCCGCGCTGGGTTGACGCCCGGCGCGTGACGTTCAAGTACGGGCTCGGCGACGAGTTCATCGAGGTGCTCCGGGCATTGCGCACACTCGGCCTCGACTCCACCGACCCGTTGCAGGTAGGCGACGTGCAGGTCGCGCCCCGCGACGTTGTCGCGGCGGCGCTTCCCGACCCTGGCACGCTCGGCGACTCGATGCGCGGCGCAACCTGCGCCGGAACGTGGGTGACGGGCCTCGGGCCCGACGGTTCACCGCGAGAGGTGTACCTGTACCACGTCGTCGACAACGAGTGGTCGATGCGCGAGTACGGCGCCCAAGCGGTGGTGTGGCAGACGGCCGTGAACCCGGTCGTCGCCCTCGAGCTGATCGCAACAGGCGCCTGGAAAGGCTCCGGGGTCCTCGGCCCCGAAGCCTTCCCGAGCGCACCGTTCCTCGACCTGCTCGACGAGCACGGCTCGCCGTGGGCGATGCGTGAAGGCTGAGCGCTGCGTCAGCGGTAGTCGCGCCAGCGGAACCACTGTCCCACGACGGGTTGCCACAGTCGTCGGGCGCCGAAGAGGGGGATCGTGCGGTGCGTCAGCTCGGCGAACGAGGGCAGCGGAGCCTCATCGAGGAGGTGCTCGGCGAGGCGGTGACCGAGCCAGGTGTTGAGCGCCACGCCCGAGCCGTTGCAACCGGTCGCGTACCAGGCGTCGCCGATTCGCCCCACGTGCGGGAGGCGGTCGAGCGTGATCGCGACGCGACCGCCCCAGCGATGCGTGATGGCCGTGGAGGCGAGCTGCGGGTGCGTGCGCCGCAGTGCGGCGGTCAGGTGCTGTGCGGCGTCGTCGAGCGTCACCGCGCCGAGTCGCTTGCGGCCACCGAAGAGCATCCGCCCGTCCGGCGTGAGTCGCCAGTACGAGAGGAAGTTCTTCGTGTCGACGAACATCCGGCGCCTCGGGCTGAGCTCGTCAGCGAGGGCCGGGTCGAGCGGTTCGGTGGCCACGATGAAGCTGCCGACCGGGAGCACCCGACGTCGCAGCGCAGGGATCAGCCCGTCGGCGTAGGCGTTGGTGGTCACGACGATGTCACCAGCGCGGATCTCGCCGCGCTCGGTCGTCACGACGACGGTGCCGTGGCGCCGGGTGAACGCGGTCGCCGCGCAGAGGTCGACGACGACGGCGCCGGTATTCATCGCCAGCGTGGCGACGCCGGCGTGAAACTTCGCCGGGTGCAGCGAACCGGCGCGTGCGAACACCGCTCCGCCGTGAAAGATCGACGAGCCGATCTCGTCGCCGAGATGCTCGGCGGCCACGAACCGCACGTCGTCGCCGCGCTGGCGGTGCTCGTCGACGACGTTGTGCAGCTCGGCGACACGTCGCGCCGAGTGGGCGAGGTAGAGCTCGCCGCAGCGGCGGTAGTCGCACTCGATGGCGGCCGCGTCGATGAGCGCCTCGACGAAGTCGAACGCAGCGTCGACGTCGTCGTACATGCGAGTGCCGAGCTCGCCGTAGCGGCGGCGCAGGTGTGCAGGTTCCTGCTTCAGCTCCGGCAGCACCATCCCGCCGTTGCGCGAGTGGGCGCCCCAGCCGAGCGCACCTGCCTCGACCACGACGACCGAGCGGCCCCGCCCGGCGAGTGCCGTCGCCGCACTGAGCCCGGCGTACCCGGCGCCGACGACGACGACGTCGGCCGACGTGGGCGGCCGCTCGGAATTGGCGACCGGCATCGCCGCGTCGTCGTGCCAAAGCACGTGTTCACCGTGTTCGGCGGGCATCGTCCCAGCGTACGGCACGTGTCACAGCCATCTGCTCCGCTACGTACACAGGCACCACGACGTTCTCCACAACCTGCATCCGCCAATCCACAGGCCAGTCGAACAAGTCTTCTGGTTGTCCCCTAGCGATTCACAGCCGTTCACCGCCAGAGTTGACGAGACCCCTCATGGCAACCTCCACCGACGAACCGACACGCCGACGCGGCGAGGGGCGCGTCCCCCCACACAACCTCGATGCGGAGTCGTCGGTGCTCGGGGCGATGCTCCTCTCGCAGGACGCGATCGGTGCCGTCGCCGAGTTCGAGCTGAGGCCGAGCGAGTTCTACCGCCCGGCCCACCAGCACATCTTCGACGCCATCGTGTCGCTGTACGGCGGCGGCGAACCGGTCGACACGGTCACCGTCGCCGACGCGCTGCGCCGCGCCGGACTGCTCGACAGCTTGGGCGGGATGGAGTCGCTCGTCGCGCTGCAGAACGCCACGCCGGCCATCTCGAGCGCCAGGTACTACGCCAAGATCGTGCGAGACACGGCCACGCTGCGGCGACTCATCCGCGTGTCCGGCGACATCGCCGAACTCGCCTACGGCGATCCCGACGACGTCGCGAAGGCGGTCGACGAGGCCGAGCAGAAGGTCTACGAGATCGGCGACGAGCAGACCGCCGACACGCTGCGGCCGATGCGCGAGCTCATCATCAGCGGCATGGACCGCCTCGAGGAGCGCTTCGCCAACGGCGTGACCATCACCGGTGCGCCGAGCGGCTTCTCCGACCTCGACGACCTGCTGTCGGGCCTCCAACCGTCAACGCTCAACATCGTCGGTGCCAGACCTGCGATGGGCAAGACCAGCTTCGGTTTGGGGATCGCGGTCAACGTCGCGCAGGCGTTGCACCAGCCCGTTGTCGTGTTCTCGCTCGAGATGGGCCACGACGAGCTGACACAGCGTCTCCTGTCGAGCGAGGCGCGCGTCGATTCCAAGCACATCGCAACCGGCAGGCTCTCCGAGGCGGAGTGGGCGAAGATCGGCCAGGCGATCGGCCGTCTCGAGGTCCCGCTGTTCCTCGACGACAATCCGCGGCTCACCGTCATGGAGATCCGCGCCAAGGCTCGCCGGTTGAAGACGCTGCACGGCAGCCTGGCGCTCATCGTCATCGACTACCTGCAGCTGATGAGCTCGGGCGGTTCGCCGGAGAACCGCCAGCTCGAGGTCAGCGAGATCAGCCGCAGCCTGAAGGTGCTGGCCCGCGAGCTGGAGGTGCCGATCCTGGCGCTCAGCCAGCTCAGTCGTGGGCTCGAACAGCGTGCCGACAAACGACCGATGCTGTCCGATCTGCGTGAGTCCGGCTCGCTCGAGCAGGACGCCGACGTCGTCATGTTCTTGTACCGTGACGAGGTGTACGACAAGGAGTCTGCCGACCGCGGCTCTGCCGAGGTCATCGTCGCCAAGCACCGCTCGGGCCCCATCGGATCGTGCCGGCTCACCTGGCTCGGCCAGTGCACCCGGTTCGGCAATGCCGCCCGCCGCGCCGACATCTGACGCTGGCCCGTCGACGATGTTCCTCGGAGAAGACCTGCTCGCCTGGCTGGTGCTTGCGCTCGGGGGTGCTCTGGTCGTCGGCAACGTCGCCGCCATCGTGCGGCCACCGGCGACGCAGAGCGACGAGTCGAACCTCGAGCGGGCGCCCTTGATTCGCAGCCTCGTGATGGCGGGCGTCGGGCTGGTGGCCGCGATCTGGGCGCTGGCGTCGCTCATCGCCGGATGAGCGACGCGACGTCGCCTGTGGGCACGGGGGCCCGCGTCGGCGCCGTCCCCAGCGTCGAGCTCGTTGCGCTCGCCGCTGCGATCGCGCCGATCGTCGTCACCGTGGTGCGAGCCGCGACGAACGGCTGGATGCCGTTGTACGACGCCGGGTACTTCGCCGTGCGCTCACGCGACGTGCTCACCGACCACCATCCGCTGCTCGGCGCGTGGTCGATGGGGTCGAGGACGGTCGGAGCGACGCTCAACAACCTCGGGCCGATGCAGCTCGACCTTCTTGCGCCGTTCACGAAGATCTGGCCGTACTGGGGCACGGCGCTGGGCGTCGGTCTCGTCAACATCGCAGCGGTGGTCGGCGTGTGGTTCGCCGCCCGTCGGCTGCTCGGTCGCATCGGTGTCGTCGGGGCGATGCTCGCCACGGTCTGCCTCTACGCCGCGATGGGCAGCTGGAACCTGATCGAGGCGCGCCAGCAGCTGGCGTTGCTGTTGCCGTTCTGGTGTCTCTTGTGGCTCACGGCGGCGATGGTGACTGGGGCGTGGTGGGCGCTGTCCTGGACGGTGTTGGTGTCGAGCTTCATCGCCCAGACGCACTTCTCGTACGTGTACCAGACACTGGCACTCGTGCTCACGGGCTCTGTCGCCCTTGCGGTGACATGGTGGCGCGAGGGCCCCCGTCCCCCGGTCGGGCGCCCGCTCGTCGTCGCAGGCATCGTCGCCGTCGTGTGCTGGGGCCAGACGCTGTGGGACGAGGCATTCGGTGTCGGCAACATGTCCACCGTGTTGCGCCAGGGCGGCGGCGCCTCCGAAGCTGCCGGATGGTCGGAGGGGTTGCGCTTCGTCGCCGACTCGACGTTGACGCCGCCGTTCTGGTTGCCCGGTCACATGGAGGAGTACCTCCGTCCCGACGTCGTCGGCGGTACGGGCCGGGCCATCATCGTCGTCGCCGCATGGGTCGCAGTGATGGCGGCCGCAGCGGCGGTTGGCCAGTTGCGGCACCATCGCATCCTCGTCGCGCTCGGCATCGTGTCGATCGTGGCGCTCGTCAGTGGGTGCTACGCCGCCGCTGCCATCCCCGACACCGAGTTCGGGTTCGTCCCCTACAACTACTACTGGATGTGGCCGATCGGCCTGTTCATGACCGCAACCGCCGTCGCCGCAGTGGTGACGGTCGCGCCGGTGCGCCGGCGCATTCCGGCTCGGGCCGTGTCGTACGCCGTCGGCGCGGTGTGCGTGCTCGTCGCCGTGACCGTGCTCCGTGCGTACAACCCCCTGCCCGAGACCGCCGACGAGCCCGACGCCGGCAGTCGCGTCGGCGAACCGCTGATGGAGCGGTTCGGGGCGTCGCTCGACCGCCTCGGCATCGAGGGTCCCGTCGTTATCGATCGCAGCCGCGAGACGCGCACGAACTACTTCCCGTACACGATGCTGATCGAGCTGCAGCGGAGAGGGATCGAGTACACGTTCCCGCCCGGCGACGTCAATCTCGCTCGCTTCGGTAACGAGCGCTGCGAGACCGGCAGCGCAGCAGCTCGCCTGATCCTCGCCGACGGGCCGCTCGCGACGTTCGTCGAGGACGGTCAGCAGGTGATCGCCGAAGTCGACGGCCTTGCCCCCGCCGAGGCCGCCGAGCTGACCGCGTTGGACGAGGCGTTCGGTGATCGCCTGCGCGACGGGTCGGTGGCGGTCGACGTCGACGGCTTCGAGTTCTTCGGATGGGAGCCGAGCCCGACGCTGCTCGATGTGCTCGCCGATCCGTCGATGCCGGCCAACGGACTGGCTCAGTACCTGTCGGACTGGCGTGTGTTCGATGTCGTCACGGTGCCGCCCGAGCACGACGAGCAGTTCCGGCGCTGGCGCGACCTCGAGGAGCGGTCGATCTTCGACCGGGTCGCGATCATCCTCGGACCGAACCTGGTCACCACGGACACGTGCCCGTCCTAGTGGCGGGCTCGTCGTCCGCCTGCGCTTCCTCCTCGCGCCGCGTGGGCATCGTCGCTGGCGCTTCCCTCACCTAGGGTCGGGTCACGATGACGGAGTACGACGCAGCCGGCGCAGCGGTGCAAGCTGCGCTCGACGCAGGTGCCCGCTACGCCGACGCCCGGGTGATGGTGCGCCGGTATGAATCGATGTCGGCGCGTGACGGCGACATCGAGAATCTCGTCCAGGACGAGGACTCGGGCATCGGGGTGCGGGCACTGGTCGGGTCCGGGTGGGGCTTCTTCGCCACCCCAGACTCGTCGGACGGCGGTGCCCGGCGGGCGGGCCAACAGGCAGCGGCGATCGCCGCCGCGAGCGCCCGCGTCACCGGCCCGACCGGCGAGATGGTGGCGCTCGAACCCGCCGTCGGGTCGTGGTCGAGCGCATGCGAGATCGATCCGCTCGGCGTTGCCCTGTCGGACAAGGGCGATCTGCTGACGTCGGCCACCGCCACGATGCGCGAGCTGGGCGCCGACGTCGCCGAGGGCCTCTACCAGGTGTGGGACACGCGCAAGTGGCTCGTGTCGAGCGAAGGGCATCGAGTCGACCAGCACATCCGCGAGTGCGGAGCGGGCATCTCCTCCACCGCCATCGGCGACGGCGAGACACAGCGCCGGTCGTACCCGGCGTCGAGGGGTCAGTACGCCTCGCGGGGCTGGGAGCTCGTCGACGAGCTCGACCTGCTCGCCAACGCGCCACGCGTCGCCGAGGAGGCGAGGGCGCTGCTGAGTGCACCGCCGTGTCCGGCCGGTGAGACGACGCTGATCGTCGGCGGCGAGCAGATGGCACTGCAGATCCACGAGTCCGTCGGGCACGCGATCGAGCTCGACCGCATCCTCGGCTGGGAGGCGGCGTTCGCCGGCACGTCGTGGCTCGACCTCGCCCAGCTCGGCTCGCTGCAGTTCGGCTCGGAGCTGATGAACATCACGATCGATCCGACTATCCCTGGCGCCCTCGGATCGTTCGGCTTCGACGACGAGGGCACACCGGCGGCGGCGCGCGACGCCGTACGCGAGGGGCGCTGGGTCGGCGTGCTGGCCGGGAGGGACTCGGCTGCGGTCGCCGGACTCGACTACGGCGGCAGCGTCCGCTGCGACGGCTGGGCCCGCCTCCCGATGGTGCGGATGACCAACGTCGGGTTCGAGCCTGGTCCGCACACGTTGGAGGAGATGATCGCCGCCACCGACGACGGCATTTACATGGAGTCAAACCGCTCGTGGTCGATCGACGACCGGCGCCTGAACTTCCAGTTCGGCTGCGAGGTCGGTTACGAGATCAAGGGCGGTCAGCTCGGACGCCTCGTGCGCAACCCGACGTACACAGGCATTGGTCCGCAGTTCTGGCGCTCGATGGACATGCTCTCGTCCGAGATCGTGCCGTGGGGGACGCCCAACTGCGGCAAGGGCCAACCCGGCCAGGTCGGCCACACCGGCCACCCCGCAGCGCCGGCGCGGTTCCAGAACGTGCGGGTCGGAGTGCGGGCATGATGCTCGCACTCCCCGGACGAGCGACTGCTAGGGAGCCGGACGGTGATGGGGTGTGGGGGCGCAGCCCCCGCGGTGATCGGGGGGTCAGGGCGTGATGCCGGATGGCGTGAGCGAGGAAACAGAGTTCGCCGAGCGGCTGCTCGAGCTCGCCGCCGGGGAGGCGAGCGGCGCCGATGTCGAGATCACGGTCGAGCGGACCCGACTCGCGCTGACCCGTTTCGCCAACTCCCGCATCCACCAGAACGTCGCCGACGACGTGCTGCGCGCACGCGTGCGGCTGCACCGCGAGGGCCGCACTGCGACGCTGACGTCGACTCGTCTCGACGACGAGGGCGCACACGATCTCGCTGCGCGCGCGGAGGCGTCGGTGGCCGTTGCGCCGCTCGATCCCGGCTGGCCCGGTGTCGCCCCGCCGAGCGAGGCCGGCGACGTCGCTGCAGTCGATCGAACGTCCTGGGATGCCACACCCGACGACCGAGCGCAGCGGGTCGGCGCGTTCATCGACGCCGCAGCGGGACTGGAGGTCGCCGGCTACTGCAGGACGACATCGACTGCCGGCGCGTTCGTCAACAGCGCAGGCCAGCGGCTGACGACGCAGTCGGCGGAGGTGGCGATGGACGGCGTCGCCCGCCTCGACGGCGTCGACGGCGTCGCCCGCCTCGCATCGGGACGTCTCGGCGACATCGACGGTGGCGTGCTCGGCGCTCGCGCAGCGGCGAAGGCACGTCACGGCGTCGATGCCGTCGAGCTGCCACCGGGCCGCTACGAGGTGGTGTTCGAGCCGGCTGCGACGGCCGATGTGCTGCTCAACATCTCCGTCTACGGCTACAACGGCAAATCCGTGCACGACGGCACGTCGTTCGTGCGGGTCGGCGAGGCGCAGCTCGACCCGTCGGTGACGCTCGTTGACGACGCGCCGGCGAGCGGCTCGGCGTACGACCCCGACGGCACACCGCGCAGCCGGCTGACGGTCGTCGACGCCGGCGTGTCGACCGCAGTGCCTCATGATCGGCGCACGGCGATGGCCGCGGGGGCGACGTCGACGGGGCACGGGACGCCGATGCCGACGTGGGGCGCGTTCGGCATGCAGCTCGGGCTGTCGCCGTCGGATCGCGTGGCAGGTGACGACGACGAGGTCGAGGGCCCGGCCGCACAGGCGTCGACGTTGGCGCTCGTCGCCGGTGTCACTCGCGGCGTCCTCGTGACCGACCTCTTCTACACTCGCGTCCTCGATCCCCGTCAGCTGGCAGTGACGGGCCTGACTCGCAACGGGGTGTGGCTCATCGAGAACGGTGAGATCACCTCGCCGCTGCGCAACTTCCGGTTCACGCAGGCGTACCCGGAGGCGCTCGCGCCGGGGCGTGTGCTCGGCATCGGCTCGGTCGTCGAGCCGCAGCCTGACTCGTGGGCGTCGGCACGGTGGTGGGCCCCGGCAGTGCACCTCGCCTCGTGGAACTTCACGGGCGGTGCCTCGGGCTGACGCGATGCTCCCTGTGCGGTCGACGTCGCGAG
>JACDGA010000042.1 GCA_013815505.1 Acidimicrobiia bacterium | reverse complement strand
CGGATCCCGGAATCTTGCCGTTTGTGGTGAGCTCCTCCGGCTCACGCAAGTCGACCAGTACAGCGTCGCCGGTCGACATCTCGGCCGCCACCTCGTCGACGCTGAGGTTCTCGACCCGGCCCTTCGCCTCAGCCACCAATTCAGCCGCTGACTTGCCCACTGTGCCCCCTCTTGGTCGCCACTGTCGAGCACCTTCTTACACCCAGCCCGCCGGATGTCAAGGCGGTGCCGATCGTGCTCGCGTCGCCGCCGCACCGCTGCTCGGACTCCCCGACGACCACGCGCTCGCAGCGACGATGTTCCTCGGCTGGCCGCAGCACCGTCCGACGCGGCTCACTCGCCGAGCGGTT
The DNA here is from genome assembly GCA_013815505.1 of Acidimicrobiia bacterium. GTDB lineage: Bacteria > Actinomycetota > Acidimicrobiia > Acidimicrobiales > Ilumatobacteraceae > JACDHN01. The sequence continues at coordinate 9,166 of JACDGA010000042.1, read as the reverse complement.
GCCGAGTTCACGACCGTCGATCGCTTCGACGGTGGAACGTTCGAGCCCGATGGGCAAGCATGAGGCGATGAGCGAGCGAAGCGAACTCCAGCAGCACGGTGCATCTCGCCGCACAGCGGCGAGAAGGTCAGCGGCGCACCGCCGCCCTCCCGTCAGTGCGTCCCACACAAGTTCGGTGCGCCGATGACCTGGACAACCAAGGACATCCCCGACCAGTCCGGCCGGACGGCCGTCGTCACCGGCGCCAACGGAGGGCTCGGACTGGAGACGGCCAAGGCGCTCGCCGCCGCAGGCGCAACGGTGGTGGTCGCTGCGCGCGATCCTGCCAAGACCACGGCTGCCGTGGCGGCGATCGCGTCGAGTACTCCCGGTGCCGACCTCGATGTCGTCGCCGTCGACCTCGGCTCGCTGGAGTCGGTCCGTGAGGCGGCGGCAACGATCCTCGGACGCCACGACCGCATCGACATCCTCGTCAACAACGCCGGGCTGATGGCGATCCCCGAGCGCTCGACCGCCGACGGGTTCGAGATGCAACTCGGCGTCAACCATCTCGGTCACTTCGTGCTGACGGCGCGGCTGCTGCCCGCCGTGCTGCGCGCCGGAGGGCGCGTCGTCGCAGTGACGAGCACGGCTCACCACATCGGGCGCCGCATCGACGACGCCAACCCGCACCTGCACGGCCGGTACAAACCGTGGCGTTCCTACGGCCAGTCGAAGCTCGCCAACTACCACTTCGCCATCGGGCTGCACCGCAAGCTGCAGCACGCGGGCGCGACTGCGGCATCCCTCCTCGCCCATCCCGGGCTCTCCAACACCGAGCTGCAGTCGCACAGCGCGTCCGAGTCGGGTGGGGCCAGTCAGCGGCTGTCGCAGGTGCTCGCCGAGCGGACCGGGATGAGCCCGTCGCAGGGCGCACTCCCACAGCTGCGAGCGGCGACGGATCCGTCGGCGCGCAGCGGCCAGTTCTTCGCCCCGCGGTTCGTCAACTCGGGTCCGCCGGTGCGGCGCCCGATCCTGCGCCGACTCGGCATGTCGAGCTCGATCGAGCGGATGTGGGAGGTGTCCGAGCGCGAGACCGGCGAGCCGTTCGACGTGGCGATGGCGCTGGTCGCGGCAACCGAGGCGTAGATCGTCCCCCGAGGTCGCGCGGTGGTGAGGTCGTCAGTCGGCGGCGCTGCGCTCAGCAAGACGTGGCGACGCCGAGCGCCCGGCAGACGGCAGCCATACGTTCGGGCGAGAGTGCCGTGATGCGCTCGACCAGCAGCGCGATCGAGAGCGGCTGGACGTTGTCGAGCGAAACGACACACGGCTGCGGCAGCCCGTCGTCGACATCGACGACGACCTCCGTCGGTAGATCGCGAATTCGAGTCGTCAGCGGCGCGACCAGCGGTCGCTGCAGTGCCGGCAACACGGCGTCGCGGGACAGCACGAGCACGGGACGACGGCCCAGGACCTCGTCGTCGCTCCACCAGATCTCGCCACGAGCTACCAACCGCCATCCTCCTCGTTCAGCGAGGCGAGAGTTCGCCGTGCGTTCATCTCCGACCATGCTGCGAGGTCGCCCCACGCGTCGGCCCCGTCGGACTGGGGTTGCGACTCGTAGCCAGCGATCAACGCCCGATCGAGCTCCTGGTCGGATGACAGCGCTGCACCGAGGAGGTCGCGCACCAGGCGCGAGCGCGAGATGCCGTCGTGCGCCGCTCGGCGGTCGAGCGCCGCAACGAGCTCGTCAGTCAGCTGCACCAAGGTCTGCCGCACGCTTCGAGCGTACCATCGCATCAGTAATATGGTTCCCTGAGGACTACGGTGCGGTGCTGGGTCGTGAGATTCCTTCTTCCGGGAGGTGGGCGTCGTCCTAGTCTCAGACGGAGAGACGACGTACGACCCCGTCGACCAGGAAGGACCACCCCACCATGGCCATCGAACTCCCGGAGCTCCCCTTCGAGAAGGACGCGCTCGAGTCACGCGGACTGTCCGCAGAAACCATCGAGTACCACTACGGCAAGCACCATGCGACGTACGTGAAGACGCTGAACGACCTCATCGCCGACACCGAGCACGCCGACGCCGACCTCGAGACGATCATCAAGGAAGCACCCGACGGGCCGCTGTTCAACAACTCGGCGCAGGTGTGGAACCACACGTTCTACTGGCACTGCCTGTCCCCCACGGGCGGCGGCGAGCCGACGGGCGAGGTCGGCGACGCGATCAACTCGGCGTTCGGCTCGTACGACGATTTCGCCAGCGAGTTCACTGAGGCAGCCAAGACGCAGTTCGGCTCGGGCTGGGCGTGGCTCGTCGACGACGGCGGCCTCAAGATCATGAAGACCGCCAACGCCGACCTGCCGCTGAAGCACGACGTGAAGGCGCTGCTGACGATCGACGTCTGGGAGCACGCCTACTACATCGACTGGCGCAACGCCCGTCCCGACTACATCTCCAACTTCCTCGCGCAGCTGGTCAACTGGGACTTCGTCGCCCAGAATCACGCCAGCTGAGCGCAGCCGGCTCGCTCAGCGTCCGTTCGGGTCGTACACGATCGTCACCTGGCCGTCGGGCGTCCGCCGGACGCGAGCGAGATGCCGGACACCGTCTCGCTCGGGCGGCGGCGCGGCGCCGACCGTCGCGTAGACCGTTGCCGCGTCGTCGGCCCGAGCCCTACGGTCCGGGCCGTACTGGCGCACCATGAACTCCTCGACGACCACCACGTCCACGCCGTGCTGTTCCAGCGCCGCGCTCGTCTCGTAGGGATACGGCAGATACCAGGCGAGCGTGTCGAATCGCACCACGACGCGCGTGCCTGCGAGTTGCTGCGCGCTGTCGCCGACCTGATCTCGCACCGATCGCACAGCATCCTCGTAGCGCGCTCGGGTCTCGGGCTGTCGTACGTCGACGGCCGTCGCGATCAGGACGAGGACGACTGCGACGACTCCGATCGGCAGCAGCGCACGACCTCGCCCGAGGAGCGAGCGCGGCACGAGGGTCGCAGCCGACAGCGCGGCGACGATCAGGTACAGCACCACGAGCGGCCAGATCCAGCGCACGTAGTAGGCCGGAAGCCCGGCCCCGAATTGCAGCGGGAGGCGCATCACGGTGACGACGCCGGCGGCGACGCCCACGGCGAGCAGCAACCACAGACGGCCGAGTATCGGCGCACGGGGGGCCACGGCGATCGCGAGACCGACGCCGATGCCCAGCACAACCGCGACGATGACGCCTGCGAGGAGCGGGCCGGGCATCGAGCCCTCGTCGAGATACGACCAGTCCTGCTCGAAGCGCGGGCTGACCCAACGAGACGGCGAGAAGACGTCGGCGAAGACCCGCGCCGCCAACGACGGGCTGCCGGCCACGCCTGCGTCGGAACCCGCGTCGAGGAGGCGAGAGATGTTGCCGCGACCGTCGGACGTGAACTGCTCCCACACTGGTTGCGCCCAGGCAAGCACTCCCACGGCGCACGCGATGAGGACGGATCGGCCGACATCGTTTCGCCGATCGATCGGCCTCGCCAAGCCGAAGGCCAGCGCCGCCAGCAGGATGGCGGTCACGATGATGGGGAAACCGAGATGCGTCTGCATGCAGAACGAGGCGATGCCGACGGCGAGCGGGAGCTCACGCATGCGGCCACATGCGACGAGCCACGCGCAGAGCACGAACCAGGTGAACGGCAGGACGAGCACGTTCGGGTTCCACGCGTCGTAGAGCGTCTCGGCGCCCATGATCCACACGAGCATCACGACGCCCGCAGCGACGACCAGGGCCGCACGCTCGTCACCGATTCGTCGAGCAGCCCGGATGAGACCCCACAGCGCGACGGCGTTGACCAGCGCTGCGCCGACGGCGGCGCCTGCGTTGTCTCCGAACAGCCGGACAGGGAGCGCCAGCACGTCGAAGAGCAGCGGACCGAGATGGTTGAAGGCAAGCTCCGGCGTCGACCCCGACGAAGCCATGCCGACGAGCGGATGGTGCTCGGTGAGCACGTCACGCGCTCGCATCGCGATCATCGCCCGATCTCGCAGTGCGACGTAGCCGTCGAGCAGGCCCCTTCCCGTGGCGACGACGACCAGCGCAACCGTCGCGACGGCAACGACACGGCTGCGAGACGGACGGCCACCGCTCGAGCGCGGAATGTCGAGCTCAGTCAGTGCCAGGGCGGCGCTCGGATTCTGCTCGCGGGTCACCGCGGTAGCCGGGCGGGTACGTGCTTGCCAACTCCTCGGCAGTCGGCGTGTGCGCCCGGCGAGCCTCGGGCGGCAGCAGGGCCGAGATCGCTTTCATGATCCGCTTCGTGTCGGCGTCGGCCGAGCGGTACTTCAGTTCGACGGGATCGCCGACGCGCACGGTGATCTGTGGCGGGTCGCTGACGTTGAGCACATTGGGGACGCGGCTCGCTCGCGGCCACACCTTGTCGGTTCCCCACAGGCCGATCGGGATCACGGGCGCCTTCGTCAACGCGGCGAGACGCGCCGCGCCCCAACGCCCCTTGAGCTCGGGTTCGAAGAAGACCGGTCCTCGCGGGATGGTGCCCTGGGGCATCATCGCCACCAGTTCGCCACCGGCGAGGGCGTCGGCCGCCGCGGCGAGCGGCTCGTCGGAGCCACTCGAACGGTTCACGGGGATCCCACCCATCGCCGCTGCGAGTTGTCCGATCACCGGCGCCTCGAAAACCTCCTTCTTGCCGAGCGACCGCACCGTGCGCCCCGAGCGGGCGACGGTGATCGCGAGCGCAGAGATGTCGAAGTAGCTGCGGTGGTTGGCGACGACGATGCCGGCGCCCTTCGACGGGATCTTGTCGACGCCCTCGATGTCGAAGCGGGCATACGGGAACAGCTCGGGTCGGGCGAACGCCAGCGCCACGCGCTGAAGCTCGATGCTCGTGAACGGCAGCTTGCGGACGCCCTTCGGCACGTCGAGGCTCATCACGGGCCAGCGGCGAGCGGCGGCCATCACCACCATCGGCGGGTCCGGGTTGACCACCATCGGGTAGCCCACGGCGGCGAGCAGCGGCGTGTCGTACACGCTGTCCGAGTAGGCGTAACTCTCGGCGAGATCGATGCCGTTGGCGGCGGCCCACTCCTCGACGGCGGCCAGCTTCCCGGCGGACCACACGAAGTGGCCGTCGAGCGTGCCGTCGTAGGTGCCGTCGTCGTCGACGCCGTAGCGGGTGGCGATGACGTCGTCGAGGCCGAGCTTCTCGGCGAACGGGGAGACCATGTCGTACGGGCTGGTGGTGGCGAGCACGACGGGCCGGCCGTGCTGATGGTGGTCGGCGATGACGAGGTGGGCGAACGGCTGCACGAGCTCGAACAGCTCGTCGGCGGCGACACGGGCGACGTCGACGACGGACTGGCGGGGCTTGCCCTTCGCCCACACGACGGCCTGGCGGGCGAGCATCATCGCCGGCACGTTCTCGCCGATGGTGTTGAACAGCCGGTACAGCAGCCCCTCGCCCGGCACGCGGCGCGGCGCCATCCCGGCGACGCGCATCGCGTTGGAGAACGCCTCCCCCGACGCCCGCTTCAGCAGCGTGCGGTCGAGGTCGAAGAACGCGGCACCCGTCACAGTTGGGAGAATAGTGACGCTGCCGGGCGGGCGAACCATGACACCCGGATCGTGAGGCTTCGGCCGGTGCAGATGTGCAGCGGTCTGTGTCGACCGGCGAGGGAAGCGCCGGCGACGAGCCGGAGTCGAGCGAGCGAGACCACCAGAACGGGAAAGGCCCCGCTTGGGGGAAGCGGGGCCTCTCAACCTGAACCCGGTCGGTTGGGGGAACCGATGGTCGGGTTCTACCGAAGCGGCAGTCTGGGGGGAACAACCGCGTTCAGATCTCTACTTGTGAAAGTATGCACGTGCTGACGCGATCTGGCAAGTAGACAATCCGGATACTCGGTATCTTGTTCTGTGATGGACATCCGGCAGCTCGCGGCGCTCGTCGCCATCGCCGACCACGGATCGTTCTCTGCCGCTGCGCGAGCGCTGTTCACGGTGCAGTCCAACGTGTCGGGACGCATCGCCAAGCTCGAGCGCGAGCTCGGTTGCGAGCTCGTCGACCGGTCGTCCGGCTCGCTCACTGACGACGGCGTGCGCGTCGTCGACGGCGCACGACGGGTGCTGCGCGAGCTCGACGACATCACCACCGATCTCGCCAGCCCCGATCACGACGTCGCCGGCGAGGCGCGCATCGGGTCGATCGGCACGACCGCCCGGTGGCTGCTGCCCGTACTGCTCGGCGCCGTCGAGCGCACGCATCCCAACGTCCACCCGATCGTCGTCGAGGGCAGCACGTCGGCGTTGATGCCGCACCTCATCTCGGGACGCCTCGACGCGGCGATCATGCACCTGCCCGTCGACGATCCCGAACTCAACTTCTCCCCGCTGTTCGCCGAGGATCTGCTGCTCGTGACGGCGAAGGATCACCCGCTCGCCCGGCGACGCGAGGTGTCGATCACCGACCTCGCCGACATCGAGCTGCTGCTGCCACCGAAGGGCTCGGCGCTGCGAAGGGTGCTCGATCGGGCCGCCCTCGCGCACGACGTGACGCTGAAGGCGCAGGCGGAGATCGACGGCGTGCGCCTGCTCGCGTCGTTGGCGTTCGACGGCTACGGACCGACGATCGTGCCGGCAACTGCAGCCCCGCGCTGGTATCGGGGCGAGTTCGGCAGGGTCAATGTGCCCGAGCTTCCCCAGCGTGTCGTCGCCTGGGCGACCCGACGCCGCCCGCCCGCCAACGCTGCGACGAGAGCCGTCGAGGAGATGCTCCACGAGGTGCTCCCCCAGCACGCGCCACGCCAACCCGGCGTGCACCTCGGCGACGACACGTTTCCCCTCGCCCGTCAGCACGTCGCCTCGTAGCGGTCACCGCCAGATCGTCGACGCCACATCCGTGCGGCGTCATAGTGTGGTCCCGTGGCCCAGACCGTCTCGCCCGCCGGGATCGCCCCGTTACCCGCCGGGCTGCACCTGCGCCACGGCGTGCCCGGACCTGCCGACGCGGCGACACGTGTCGTCGGGCCTCACACGGTTGTGTGGGCGGAGGTCCACGGTGAGACGTCATCGGGATTCCACGGAGTGCCGCTGTCGTCGGATGCGTCACACGTGCTCGAAGCAGCCGCAGAGACGGCGCGCGAGGCGCGCATCCCGTTGGTCGTCACCATGGCGTCGACCGGCGCCGACATCGTCGAGGGAATGCCGGCCCTTCACGCCTGGGGGCGCCTCGCCCGGGCGCTGGCGTCGTGCTCGGGGCTCGTCCCCACCGTCGTGGTCGTCGACGGCCCCGCTGTCTCGGGTCCCGCACTGCTCATCGGGCTCGCCGACCTTGTCATCATGACCGAGCGCAGCTATGCGTTCATGCAGGGGCCCGTGATGGTGCAGGAGTTCACCGGCATCAGCATCCCGACCCACGAGCTGGGTGGCGCCACCAGCCACGCCCGCACCACCGGGGTGGCGACGACGGTGGTGCCCGACCTCGCCGCTGCGCACGCCGCCGTCGAGGAGTTGCTCTGCTACCTGCCGTCGAGCACGGACGAGGAACCGGCCCGTCTCGACGACGACGATCCCGTCGATCGCGACTGCGACGAGGCCGGCACGCTGATCCCCGACTCGTCGACCGGTGGCTACGACGTGCGCAGGGTGATCGCTGCGATCGTCGACGAGGCGTCGATGTGGGAGCTGCGATCGCAGTGGGCGGCGAACGTCGTCACCACGCTCGCCACCGTCGGCGGTCAACCCATCGGCGTGGTCGCCAACCAACCGATCGCGCTCGCCGGCACGCTCGACATCCCGGCGTCGCAGAAGGCGGCGCGGTTCGTCTCGTTCTGCGACTCGTTCAACCTCCCGATTCTCACGCTCGTCGACACGCCTGGCTTCTACCCTGGCAAGGACCTCGAGTGGCGAGGAATGATCCGTCACGGCGCGCAGCTCGTGTTCGCCTACGCGCAGGCGACGGTGCCACGGATCTGCGTCATCCTGCGCAAGAGCTACGGCGGGGCGTACATCGTCATGGACTCGAAGGAGATGGGCAACGACATCTGCTTCGCATGGCCGTGGGCCGAGCTCGCTGTGATGGGCGCCGGCCAGGCCGCGGCGATCCTGCAGCGCAAGGCAACCCCCGAAGCACGCGCCGAGTACGAGACCGAGTACGCCGAACGCCTGCTCAACCCGTACGTCGCCGCCGAACGCGGCTACGTCGACGCCGTCATCGAACCGGGCGAGACACGCCGCGAGGTGGCCGCCGCCCTGGCGATGCTCGCCGACAAGCGCGAGACCCTCCCCCCGCGCAAGCACGCCAACACGCCTCTTTAGATGGCGGGTTCGTCGTCCGCTGCGCTTCCTCCTCGCGCCGCCTGCGACTCGTCGCTGGCGCTTCCCGTACTGCTGGCGGGCTCGTCGTCCGCTGCGCTTCCTCCTCGCGCCGCGTGCGACTCGTCGCTGGCGCTTCCCTCGTCGCGGTCGCTCAGGGTTTCGCCCGGCTGGACGGGGGTACCGTCCGCCTCTACACCCTCAACCAAGGAACACGTGATGTCGACAGACGAAGCAGTGACGAAGGACCTCCTCCAGACCCTCGAAGATGGACGTGAGGGCTACGCGAAGGGCGCGGAGAAGCTCGGTGAGCTCGATCAGCCGGCGCTCGTGACGACGTTCAACGAGATGTCGGCCCAGCGCCAGACGTTCGCCGACGAGCTCCAGGGCATGGCGAACGCCTACGGCGACGACCCCGACCGTTCGGGATCGGTGGCGGCCGCGCTCCATCGCGGATGGATGAGCCTCACCGACGCGCTGACGAAAGACACCCCCGAGGCCGTCCTCGAGGCCGCCAGGCAGGGCGACGACCATGCCGTGACCGAGTACGAGAAGGCACTCGACAACGACGACGTCTCCGCAGATCTTCGTGCGGTCGTCGAGCGCCAGCTGGCCGGTATCCGCGCTGCCCGCGACACCGTCGCCGCCCTCGCGTCCTCCACCGACTGACCCGGTCCCGCCGCGCGCGGAATGTTGACGAGCGCGCGGCGGGGTGAGGTCGAACGAGCAGGTCTAACGTGTCTCGCGTGCCCGACTCCATCACGATCACCGACGACCGGACCGGCAAGACCGTGACGGTCCCGATTGAAGGCGGCGTGTTCCCGTCGTCCGCGCTGCGCGAGCTCGATCCGTCGCTGTTCCTCTACGACCC
>JACDGA010000256.1 GCA_013815505.1 Acidimicrobiia bacterium | reverse complement strand
ACGTGAACCCCCTCGCCGGTGCGCTCGGGTTGCTGCGCGCTGCACTGGTGAACACCCCACTACCGTCGATCGGGTCGCTGTCGCTGTCGGGGGCGGTTGCCGTTATCGTGCTGCTCGTGGGTTTGCTACACTTTCGGCGAAGCGAACTCGAATTCGCGGACATCATCTGATGTCGTCCGAGGTGGTCATCGAGCTCGAACACGTCGGAAAGTGCTACCGGCTCGGCGAGCATCACGGCGCGGGGACAGACCTGCGCGAGACCATCGCTCGTACGACGGGTCGCCTCCGGCGGCTGCCTCGCGAAGAGGTGCGTGAGCTGTGGTCGCTGCGAAATGTGTCCTTCGCCGTCGAAGAGGGCAACGCGCTCGGCATCATCGGGTCCAACGGCGCCGGGAAGAGCACGCTGCTGAAGGTGATCAACAGCATCACCACGCCGACCGAGGGCACGTGTCGAACTCGCGGTCGGGTCGGGTCCTTGCTCGAAGTGGGTACCGGCTTCCACGGTGAGCTCACTGGGCTGGAGAACACGTTCTTGAACGGCGCAATTCTCGGCATGACGCGACACGAGGTGAGGTCGCGGCTCGACGAGATCATCGAGTTCTCCGGACTCGAACGTTTCATGGACACGCCGGTGAAGCGTTACTCCTCGGGCATGTACTTGCGCCTCGGGTTTGCCATCGCGGCGCACATGGAGGCCGAGATCCTTCTCGTCGACGAGGTGCTCGCGGTCGGCGACGCCGACTTCCAGCGCCGGTGCCTGGGCAAGATGAATGAAGTGGAGCAGAACGGGCGGACCGTGTTGTTCGTCAGTCACAACCTCGACGCGATGGCCCGCCTCTGCCCAACCACGATGTGGCTCGAGAAGGGACGGGTGCGATCCATCGGTCCGACCGAAGGGGTCATCGACGCATACATGCGGTCGGCGGGATCGACGTCCACCGGAGTGCTGCTCGACGCCGATCCCACCCGCTCCGCCCAGGTGGTCGGGGTGTCGCTCGTCGACGACGGAGGCACCGTGCAATCGATCCTGTCGACCCGTGATGCAGCGTGGCTCACGGTCGAGGTGGTCACCAATCACCCGGTACCCGGCCTCGACATCAGCTTCCAGGTCGCGACGCGTAGCGGCACGGGCATCCTCGACGAGCTGCTCAGCGACCTCGGCCCGTCGTCGATCTCGAGCGCTGGTCGTTACATCGTCGGGTGCCGCCTTCCGCCGGTCTTGACGCCGGGGGAGTACGTGATCAGTGTCTGGATGGGCACCGCCTACGAGCAGTTGGAGCAACTCGACGACGTCGTCGGCTTCACCGTCGAGGGCGACGACCTAGGTCGCGCCCGACGATTGATCAAGCTGACCACCGAGTGGCGAACGGCTCGGGTGGACGACCACCTGGTCGATGGTTGACGGCGACTGAGCGGGGGCGATCCGAACGTCCTTCCGTAAGCTCGCCGGCATGCCTGGGGCCGATCATCATGATGTGACGGTGCTCGTCGACACGGCCGCTACGAGCCCGGAACGCCTCGGAGAGGTCGTTCGAGCGGTGGACGCGGGTGGGTCGCACGCGCAGATCGTGATCATCGGTGATACGGGTTCACGCGAGTATGGAACAGCGGAGCATGTGCTGATCGATATCGTGGGACCGAGCCACGACGAGTCGGAACAGGCCAGCGCCGCCCTGCGTCTCGTACGTGCAGAATGGGTCATCGCTGCGCGCCCCGATGAGCTGCTCGCGCTGGCGCGCGGGGGGCATCTCGATACTCCATCGGCAGATGAGGATGTCGACGTCGTCTCGTTCTCACTACAGCGCGCGATCCCCGATGTTGGCGATCAGCGCCGCGAGATCCTGCACGACAACTTCGTGGGAGAGCTCGTCGCAGTTCGGACCGAAGCGCTGCGACGCTCGGGTGACCTCGCGGTGCAGTTCGTTCGTCATCGGCCGTGGGCGCCCGTCGCATGGATCGTCCTGGACGGAGGGCGCGCCACCACACGCGGCGGTCCGGGCAGCGGCACCGGCGAAAGATCTCGGGATCGGTCAGCTCGCTCAGTGACCGCATCCGGTCTCGAGGCGCTGGCGTCGGTCGGCCGCCACCCGAGCCTCAAGGCGAGTGAGAAGGAGGTGCTCGTACGCACGATCGAGCGGTATCGCAAGCGGTCGCCGGCAGCGTCACTCGGAGCCGCTCGGAACATGCTCCCGATCAAATCGAACCGGGTTCCGACGGCTCGGAGCGGACGCCGGTCACACCGCGGACAGGAGCCACGAGACGACGCCCGACCCACCGTCAGCGTCGTCCTGTCGTTCTTCAACGAGGCACGGTTCATTAACTCGGCGATCGACACGGTGAGAAGGCAGACGCTCCACGACTGGGAGTTGCTCCTCGTCGACGACGGGTCGACCGATGCTTCGCCGGCGCTGGCCCGAGAAGCTGCTGCTGCGTCTCCCGACCGAGTCCGCGTCGTTCGCCATCCGGGAGGCGTGAACCGGGGCCTGCCGGCTAGCCGGAACCTCGGCCTGAGCGAAGCGCGAGCCGGCTTCATCGCTTTTCTCGACGCGGACGACGGTTGGGAGCCCCACAAGCTCGAGCGCCAGGTCGCGCTGATGCACGAGCAGCCCGCTGCCGTGATGCTGTGCGGACCGACATGGCATCGCCACAGCGACGCGACGGTGCCGCCGACCTTGAAGCCAGTGATGCGAGGCGCCCCACGGACGGTGGGAAGAGGCAGGTTCGCAGTGCTCGGGGTGTGCGGCAAGCTGGTCTCCCCCTCGCCGTCGAACGTGATGTATCGAACGTCGGTGCTCCTGGCGATCGGTGGGGTACCGGGTGGAGACAACCTCTACGAAGATCAACGCACGATGATTGCTGTGAGCTTGCGGGGGCCTGTCCACGTCACGGGCGAGATCCTCTCAAGCTACACGGTACGGCCGGACTCCCTGTTCGGGTCGCTCGCCGATGACCTGCGCACCCGTCGCGTACAGAAGCGTCGATTCGAGCGATGGGTGATCATGACAGGCCTACGGTCCGGACCCTTGGGCTACTATCTGGTCGTTCGCCTGGTGGTTAAGATGAGCAAAGCCGCCGTACGCCGCAGCGCCCGGTCGCTGCGCACAGCCATGCGCTGAGTCCCGTGGGTCCTGGTCGGACAAGGCTCCGCCACTGAGTCGGAGGCCTCGCCGTGTCTGCCGAGCGCCATGACGACGCACCGGCCGCTTGCTGACCGAGTCGTCCCGGTCCTGGTGTCCGGGGTGCGGCGCTGCCTGCGAACGCCGCCCGGCGCTGTACGGGATCTGCCGATCGCGGGGTGGCAACGGCGATCATGTGGGCCGAGAGCACCTGGCGTTGACGGGAACGGGGCTGCGGGCGGGGGATCGTGGCGTAGAACCCCCTTCCGGGCGACCACGGCACGACATAGTTGCCGATATGATCATGTGATCGGGCTGCTCGTTTACACAGATCGATACGGCGGTTGACAGACTCATGATGCCCAGACTCAAACGCAGCCCACAAGATCTGTTCGTGCAGGAGCACGTAGCGCCGCGAGCCATCTCCTCGGCGTCGACAGAGGGTTCACGTCTGTCCATTCGTGTGGTCATCGCCACCAAGGGCAGACCGGCGGCCGTGGGAGAGCTTCTCCACTGCCTGAACCAACAGTCA
>JACDGA010000255.1 GCA_013815505.1 Acidimicrobiia bacterium | reverse complement strand
AGGTGCCGCGCAGGTGGTCGTGGACGCTCGATCGGTCCCAGCGGGTGGCCGCGTCGTCGGCGGGACGGTCATCGTCGCCGAGCGGCAGCGGCGCCACCTCGGCGTCCCACGACGGGTCGAAGAAAAACGGGAACGAGAGCCGATCGACCTCCGCCGAAGGGCGAACCCGGTGCGGGGTCGAGCGGTAGCGCCCGCCCGTCATGCGGTCGAGCATGTCGCCGATGTTGACGACGAACGAGCCCTCGATCGGCGGTGCCCCGGTCCAGCCATCCCGGGTGCGCACCTCCAACCCGGAGGTCGCGTCCTGGCGCAGGATCGTCAGCAACCCGTAGTCGGTGTGCTCGGCGACACCCCAGTCACCCGTGTCGACACGGGCGATCGTCGCCGGGTAGCGGAAGATGCGGAACAGCACGAGCGGATCGGCCGTCAACCGGCGATGGAACCACTGCTCGTCGAGACCGAGCGCGAGCGCGACACCGGCAACAAGACGGTGTCCGAGGCCCGTCATCGCGTCGAGCCAATCGAGCACGGCGGGTGCCAGCTCCGCAGGGCGCCGCGGGAAGAGGTTGGCGCCGTGCAGCGGCGTCCCGGCCACGACCCTCGGATCGTCGTCCGCCAGCTCCTCGCCGAAGTAGATGCCCTCCTTGCGATCCGGCACACCGGAGGTCAGCTCACCGCCTGCAGGGAACCAGCCGCGCCACGCCAGCCCGCTGCGGGCCATCTCGATCTCGGCTTTCTCTGCCTCGTCGAAGGCGAAGAAGTCACGCGCCGCCTGCTCCAGTCGCTCCCCGAGCTCCACCGGCACACCGTGGTTGACGACGTAGAAGAATCCGACGTCGCGGCACGCGGCGTCGATCGAGCGAGCGATCTCCTCTGCGTCGTCCGAGAGGTCGACGATCGGCAGCCGACCCGCGAGCGTGTCGTCACCCGGCATGGTCCACCAGGATCGCAGGCGCGTCGTCGACGGGCGGCGGCAGGCGGCGCCTCGTCGCCAGCGTGAACGCAACCAGGCCGACGAGCACGAGCACCATCCCCGGCACTTGCGCAAGGCGGATCTCCTCGTCGACGATGAGGTACGCCCATCCGACCGCGAGCGCCGGCTGCGCGACCTGCATCGTGGCGATCACGCCGACGTCGACCGCACGCTGGGCGATTGCGATCAGCCCGTGGGCGAGCATCCCCGTGAGCACGGTCAGCAGCGCCGCCGAGACCCAGGCCTTGTCGCTGAGCGGCCACAGGTCGTCGCCCGCCAGCACAAACGCGATCGGGGACGCGGTCAGCATGCCGACGGGCATCACCGTCGACATGAAGTCGACGACTTCCACCGTCGCCCGGGCGCGACGAGCCGACACGAGGTACCCGACCCACGTGCAGAGCACGACGAGCATCAACAGGTCGCCGCCGACGGTGGCGTTGCCCGACGGCGGCCCGAAGGCGAGCACGATGGCGATCCCGACGAGCGAGACGAGACCCCAGCCGAGCGCTCTCCACCGGGGCTGCTCGCCGAAGATCACGGCGCCGGCGGGCACAAGCAGCAGCGGCGACAGGGACGTGATGAACTCGGCGTGGGCGATGCTCGTCTTCGTCACGGCCGTGAAGAACAGCGAGATGTTGGCGCCGAAGAAAAGGCCGGCCGGCACGACGGCTCGCCACGTCTGGCGTGACGGAAACGGTCGCCCGGTGGCGAGGCGCAACACGACGAGCACGAGCCACCACGCCAGCACCGCCCCGACCATGCGCCAGAAGGCGATCACGGCACCGGGCGTCGCCGCCCACTTCACGAGCGCCGAGCTGATCGAGAACGACACCACGGCACCGGCGACGGCCACCAAACCCCTCCCCGGCGCCGCGCTCGTCGTCACGTCTTCCAGACTGGCCGCGACGTGCCACGATCGCAGCATGCGTCTCAACCTCACCGCCGACGAGCTCCTCTCCACGACGCGCTCGGTACGCAAACGCCTCGACTTCGACCGGCCCGTCGAGCGCCAGATCGTCGAGGAGTGCTTCGAGCTCGCGCTCCAGGCGCCGACGGGCTCGAACCGCCAGGGCTGGCAGTTCGTCGTCGTCGAGGACGATGAGATCAAGCGCCAGATCGCCGAGATCTACGCCGCCAACTTCTACGAGTACGCGGCGATGCCGCGACCCGAGTACGGCAAGGACGACACCCGAACCGATCGCGGTGACGCCGTTGCTTCCTCGGCGTCATACCTCGCCGACAACTTCCATCGGGTGCCGTTGATGATGATCCCGTGCATCGAGGGCCGCCTCGACAACGCCGGCGTCATGATGGGTGCGTCGGCGTGGGGGTCGCTGCTCCCCGCCGTCTGGAGCTTCATGCTCGCGCTGCGAGAGCGTGGCCTGGGCTCGGCGTGGACGACGTTGCACTTGCTGCACGACGGCGAGCAGCGCGTCGCCGAGCTCGTCGGCATCCCCGCCGACAAGTACAGCCAGGGCGGGTTGTTCCCCATCGCCTACACGAAGGGCACCGACTTCAAGCCCGCCCCCCGCCTACCGCTCGACAATGTCGTCCATTGGGCCCGCTGGTAGCGCGAACGGGTCTCAGCCGCAGTGCTCGAACGGGCTCGTGTACGTCGTCCCCGTGATCGAGCCGCCCCACTTCACGCACACCGACGGCGCTGACACGACCCTTCGTGCTGATCGCCGCTGAGTCGATGACTCGGTAGCCCGACCCGCAGACTCGCTCGGGCGTGTACGGGTTGCCGCCACCGATGCGTAGTGGCGGCTGCCGCCTGTCTCGACACCGCAACCTGTGCAGGCGCCTCCTTCGCCTCAGCGCCGATGCTCGGCACGAGCACACTCCCCAGCGCGCTGGGGAGCGCCAGCAATCCCATCCCTCGTCGTCTGACCATTGGTCTCCCTTTCCCCCACGCGAACGCGCGCCATGTTGATGTGTACAACCCGACTCTGGCGGCCATCCACCGTCGCTGGTTGGGGACCGGTCCCCCGTGCCCTCCGCTCGCTGAGCGGTCGAGCGTGCACGTGTACGGTGCATCGCATGACGCTGCCCCGCGCCCCGTTCGGCCGCACGGGCCACGACTCGACCCGCATCGTGTTCGGTGCCGCTGCGCTCGGCGGCATGGGACAGGCGCGAGCGGACGAGACGTTGGCGCTCGTCGAGCGAGCCGGCATCAACCACATCGACACCGCCGCCTCGTACGGCGAGTCCGAACTCCGGCTCGAGCCATGGCTCGCCGCACATCGGGAGAAGGTCTTCCTCGCCACGAAGACCGGTGAGCGTGACGGCGACGCTGCCCGTGCCGAGCTCGAACGCTCGCTCGAGCGACTCGGCGTCGACCACGTCGACATGATCCAACTGCACAACCTCGTCGAGCCCGGCGAGTGGGAGACGGCGCACGGACCCGGCGGCGCGGTCGAAGCGCTGGCGAGGGCCCGCGACGAGGGACTCGCTCGGTTCATCGGCGTCACCGGGCACGGCACGCGCATCGCCGGCATGCACCGCGCCGGCCTCGAGCGGTTCCCGTTCGACGCCGTGCTGCTGCCGATCAACTTCACGCTGATGGGCGACGCCGCGTACGCCGCCGACGTCGAGGAGTTGCTCGACGTCTGCCGGCAGCGACAGGTGGCGGTGCAGACGATCAAGTCCGTCGCGCGCAGGCGCTGGCCCGAGGA
>JACDGA010000254.1 GCA_013815505.1 Acidimicrobiia bacterium | reverse complement strand
ACGGCGGTGGTTGGCACGCACCGTACGTGTTCATCGACGTCGCCAACCTCGCAGAGGAGGAGCTCTGCGTCGCCGTGCTCGACCTCACCGATCGCTTCCGCTGCCATCCCGTGTTCCCCGCCGAGCGGATCGCGCCCGGGCACACGGTGGCGCTGTGGTCGGGTGCCGCGATCCCAGTCGAGCTCCCGCAGGGACGCGCCGTGGCACCCGACGTGAAGGCGACCGACTGGTTGGTTGTGATCGCCAGCGACGTCGACTTCGACGCCGATGCCTTCGAGCTGCCCGCACTCGGCGAGCCGCTGGCGGTCGCGAGCCGGTCGCGTGGGAGCGACACTGCGACAAGCACGCTCGAGCGGTTGGCGCGACGAGCCGTCACCCGTGACGTCGGCGCCGCGGGTCCAGCGACACCGGCGCGCTGGTCGGCGTCGGCCGTCACTCTCGAGACGGTCGTCCCGTCCGCCTGACGCGGTCCGTCCGAGCGCCGTCAGCCCTTGCCGGCATCGAGGCACTTCGCTGCCGCTGCGGCGGTGCCAGGTCCGTACTCGCCGTCGATCGAGCGGGTGTACCAACCCCGCTTCTTGAACGAGGTCTGCGCCGACTTGACGGCCTTCAGCGTCTTGGGCCCGTAGACACCGTCGCTCGTGGCGAAGTCGGCGAACTCGAACCGCCGCAGGAAGTCCTGCAGCCGGGCGACGTTGGCGCCTTCGTCGCCGCGGCGGATCACCGGCTGCGGAATGACCGTCGCTGTGTCCGCCTTGCCGCCGCCGCCGCCGCCGCTCTTGCCGCCGCCACCTTTGCCGCCGCCGCCACCCGAGTGCCCGAGCGCCGCCGCGATCGAGCGACCGTCGTTGGCGGCAGCCCACGTGCGCTCGATGTGGAGCCACTGCGCCCATGACTCGCCGAACCCGCTCGAGGCGCTCGCCGTCGCCGTGTTCCAGCCGTCGTATGACTTCCAGTAACGGCACTGCTCGTAGTCGTGGACGCCTTGGATTCCGAGATCGCCGGCGTGCTCGACGCAGAACTCGATGACCTCGTTCGCCGAGGAGCGGCCGGGGCCGGGGTTCGCCCACCGCCAGTCCCACGCCATGCCCCAGTTGTGCAGGCTCGGGCTCGTACCGCCGCGCATCGGTCGCGGCGGGATCGACAGGCACCCGAGGTCGGCACCGCCCCATCGGTCCATCACGTACTCGCGAAGTGCGGTCATGCCCGCTGGCCTCGCAGCGGGATAGCCGATCCCTCGCTGTTGCAGGATCGTCCCGCTGTCGTACGCCGGCAGCCGGCCGTCGCCGCGATCGGCCGGCTCCGACGGTTCGCCTGCGTCGAAGTCGTCGTCGAACGGCATCCCGCCAGCATCCGCCGTCGCGTCGTTGTCTGTCGTCACCGTCGGCGCGCCCGCGACCGTGACATCCCGCCCCTGTGTTTCGCCCATGACTTGATGAGACGCCTGCCGCCGGCGCTTGTCAACCCTTCACGGTCGGCGAGCACTCGGTATTCTCGCCTTCATGACCGAGTCGGAACGACGAGTCGAGCTCAAGCCACGCTCTAGAGAGGTCACCGACGGCATCACGAAGGCGCCGGCGAGAGCGATGCTGCGTGCCATTGGGATGACCGACGACGACTGGGACAAACCCCAGATCGGCATCGCCAACTCGTGGAACGAGGTGACGCCGTGCAACATGACACTGCGCGTACTCGCCGAGCACGTCAAAGACGGCGTGCGCGCCGCCGGCGGGTACCCCTTCGAGTTCGGTGTGATCACCGTGAGCGACGGGATCTCCATGGGCCACGAGGGCATGCGCGCCTCGCTGGCGAGCCGCGAGCTGAGCTGTGACTCGGTCGAGACCGTCGTCCACGCCGAACGGTTCGACGGCTTCGTCGGGATGGCCGGGTGCGACAAGTCGATGCCGGCGATGCTCATGGCGTCGGCCCGCCTCGACCTCGCCAGCGTCCTCGTCTACAACGGCTCGATCATGCCCGGCCAGCTCAATGGCAGGGCTCTCGACATCACCAGCGTCTTCGAGGCCGTCGGCGCCTGCGCCGCCGGGCGCATCACCGAGGCCGAGCTCGACGAGATCGAGCGCCACGCCTGCCCCGGCGAGGGCGCCTGCGCCGGGATGTTCACCGCCAACACGATGAGCTCCATCGGTGAGGCGCTGGGGATGAGCCTGCCCGGTTCGGCGTCGGCGCCGGCCATCGATCCCAGCCGCCACGGGGACGCCCGGGCGGCGGGCGAGGCCGTCGTGCGGATGATCGAGGCAGGGATCACGCCGCGGATGATCATGACGAAGCCGGCGTTCGAGAACGCCATCGCGCTGACATCGGCGCTCGGTGGCTCGACGAACGCCGTGCTGCACCTGCTCGCCATCGCCAACGAGGCGGGCGTCGTGCTCGAGCTCGACGACTTCAACCGCGTTGCCAGCCGGGTTCCACATCTCGCCGACATGACGCCGGGCGGCAAGTTCCACATGGCCGACCTGCACCGCCTCGGTGGGGTGCCGACGGTGCTCAAGATGCTGCTCGACGAGGGGCTGCTGCACGGCGACCCGCTCACCTGCACCGGCGCCACGATGGCCGAGAACCTCGCCGAGATCGATCCGCCGGGACCCGACGGCGTCGTCGTCCATCCGATGGATGCGCCGATCCACTCCCAGGGCGGCATCAACGTGCTGCGCGGCTCGCTGGCGCCGTCCGGTTCGGTGGTCAAGGTCGCCGGACTGACCGCCGACCAGATGCAGTTCGAGGGACCGGCTCGCGTGTTCGACGGCGAGGACGGCGCGATGGACGCAATCCTCGCCGGCCACATCCAGCCGGGCACCGTCATCGTCATTCGCTACGAGGGACCGAAGGGCGGTCCCGGAATGCGCGAGATGCTGGCGGTCACCGGCGCCCTGAAGGGTGCGGGGAGAGGCGCCGATTGCGCGCTCGTCACGGACGGTCGCTTCTCGGGCGGCACGTGGGGGTTCTGCATCGGGCACGTCGCCCCGGAGGCTGTCGATGCAGGCCCGATCGCGTTCGTCGCCGACGGCGACCGCATCCGCATCGACGTGACGACGAAGGCGCTCGATCTCCTGGTGGACGAGTCGGTGCTGGCCGCCCGTCGCGACCGCTGGTCGCCGAACGCACCGCGCTACACGTCGGGTGTCCTCGGCAAGTACGCCCGCCTCGTTCAAGGCGCCGAGACCGGCGCCATCACGAACCCGTTGTAGATGCCGCGACGGTCCTTCCCCCCACCACCGTCTGGGCGGGATCCCTCCCACGACACGGTCTGGGCGGGATCGCTGTCAACTGCTGGAAGAAATTCCGCCCAGACGGCGTCGGCGACGTCGCATGCGACGCCGGGGCGGTTCGAGCGACGACGACAGATCATGGAACGTGACGGCCGGATTTGCGTGTGGTGCGGGCGTGACGTCGACACGGGACTCGTCCGGGCGACCACCGAGCACCTCATCCCGCGGATCAAGGGCGGTCCGTCGTGGACGGAGAACGAGGTGGTCGCGTGCGGCCGCTGCAACCGCAACCGCGGGCACGTCTCGCCGGCGGAGTGGCTGGACCAGTGCGAGCTACTCGGCATGTCGCCGAACCGGCCGCTCGTCGTGGCCCGCCTCGAGTCGCTGCAGCGCCGGATCGAACGTGACGGCGGCCAGTGGCGGG
>JACDGA010000253.1 GCA_013815505.1 Acidimicrobiia bacterium | reverse complement strand
CCCTCGCCACGTCCTGGTCGATGATCGGACCCTCGTCGAGGTCGGCCGTGACGTAGTGCGCCGTGGCCCCGATCACCTTCACGCCGCGCTGCCATGCCTGGTGGTACGGCCGAGCGCCCTTGAAGCCCGGGAGGAACGAGTGGTGGATGTTGATCGCCCGGCCGGCCAGCTGGGCGCAGAGCCCGCCGCTGAGGATCTGCATGTAGCGGGCGAGCACCACGATGTCGATGCGGTGACTGTCGACGAGGTTGAGCAGCGCTTCTTCGGCCTCGGCCTTCGTCTCGGTCGTCACAGGCAGGTGGGCGAACTCGATCCCGTAGTGCGCCACGGTGTCGCCGAGGTCGCGATGGTTGGACACGACGAGAGCGATGTCGGCGCCGAGCTCGCCGACGTTCCAGCGGTAGACGAGGTCGATGAGACAGTGGTCGTACTTGGACACGAGGATCAGTGCCCTCGGCTGGCGATCCTCGCGCCGGACACGCAGATCGGCGTGCAGCGCCCTCGCCCTCAACGCGAGCTTCCCGGCGATCTCGTCATCGTCCTCCATCGGCGACTCGAACCGCGTGCGCATGCAGAACGTGTTCGTCGCCGGGTCGTCGTACTGGGCGTTCTCGAGGATGTTGGCGCCGAACTCCAGCAGCGCCGTCGAGATCGACGCGACGATGCCCGGCTGATCAGGACACTGCAACGTGAGGATGTGCACAGCCACGTCGCTCACGGTAACGAAGCCATGAGGTCGCGCCGTGGCCGCGCGACCTCACCCGGGTGCCGGCGCCGCCGTGCCGAGGCGTGCCCAGTGCGAAACGTCGCAGTGGTCCTGCACGAAGCCGTAGGGGTACGGCGGGATCCCCGGCGCCGAGACCTGCGTCAGCAGGGCGGTTGAGGACTCGTCGAGCACGAGAGCGGCGGCGTCGAGGTTGCCCTCGAGCTGGGCGACTGTGCGAGCGCCAAGGATGACGGACGCGACGCCGGGGCGGTCGCGCAGCCAGGCGAGCGCCACAGCGGCCGGCGTCGCGCCGGTCTGCTGGGCGACGGCGTCGACTGCGTCGAGGATCTCCCACGTGCGCTCGGTGTTGCGGAGGTCGTAGGCCTCCACACCTCGGTCGGGGTCCTCGCCGAGGCGGGTCGCTCCCGACGGCCGGTCGTCGCGGCGGTACTTGCCGGTGAGCCACCCGCCTCCGAGCGGCGACCACGGCATCACGCCGAGCCGTTCCTCGAGGCACTGAGGTAGCAGCTCCCATTCGATGCCCCTGTCGAGGAGGTTGTACTGCGGCTGCAGCGTGATCGGCGCCGTCAGACCGTTGGCCTCGGCGACGCGCAAGATCCGCTGCAGCTGCCATCCGGTGACGTTCGACCACCCGACGTGGAGCGCGAGCCCGTCGCTGACGAACCCATCGAGGGTCTCCAGCGTCTCGAGCACGGGGACGGCGCTGTCCCACCCGTGCACGAAGTAGATGTCGACGCCGTGGACACCGAGCCGCCGCAGGCTCGCCGCCAGTGCATTGGTGAGGTGCTCGCGGCCCGCCCCCGATGCCGCAGGGTCGTTACCGGCGGGGAAGCGACCCTTGGTGGCAAGCACGATGTCGTCCCGGTCCCGGTCGCGGTCGCCGGCGAGCCAGCGACCGACGATCTCCTCGGAGGCACCGGCGCCGTAGACGTCGGCGGTGTCCACCAGTGTCCCGCCCGCCGCGGCGAAGTGGTCGAGCTGCCGGTGTGCCTCGGGCTCGTCGGTCTCCACCCCGAACGTCATCGTGCCCAGCGAGAAGGCGGAGACCTCGAGGTCGGTGTCGCCGACGTGTCGTCGTTCCATCGCGACCATCGTCGCGCGCACGGTTCGTCACGACGCGGCGAGATCGAACCCGTGAGCGCAAGCGGTTGGGATACGGTCCGGCCGATGTCGCTGCCGCCACCGCGTGGGCGCCGTGGCCCGACCCGCGGCGTCGTGATCGGCATCGCCGTCGCACTGGCCGTCGTGGCAGCGGCGGTCGTGGCGGTGACGATCGTCGCCGATGACGACGACTCGACATCGGATCCGCCGGGCGAGTCGACGACCGCCGCGACCGACGGTGGGACGACGGTCCCGCCGACCAGCGCCGTGGCTGCCGATCTCCCGACCGCTGCGGCGGCGGCGCGTATCGACGAGGTGGTCGACGAGTCCGGAGTGGGTGACGACGGCCGCTACAGCATCGAGGACCAGGTGTGTCCGCTCGCCGACGCGACCGTTCGTCGCCTCGTGGGCGCGATGCTCGGGCTGGGTGACGGCGAGCTCTCCGCAGACGGTCCTGTCGCCACCACGGTGCGGGACATCCGATTCGATGGACCAACCTACGAGGTCGAGTGTCGAATGGACGTCGGAGAGGGAATCGACGATGCCCTCGTATCGGTGTCGAACACTCCGGACGAGTATCGGCGCGCCTTCGAGATGCTGCTCGACGCCGAGGCCGGCCCTCCGTTCGCGGGCGGCACGATCATGCGCGCGTGTCAGCAGCCCGATGAAGGATGCGGCGTCGGATGGGTCGACGGCGAGATCGCGATGTTCATCGGTCTTGAAGACGAGCTCGCCGGTGGGATCGAGCCCGACGAGATCGAGTCACTGCTCGCGGCCGAGCTGCCCGGCCTGATGGAGGAGCTCGCCGGCTGAGCGGGACGGTGGACCGTCAGCGCGGCGGCGGGCCGGACACGCCGCCGATGTCGCCGGCGGTGAGGGTGGTGAGTTGCTCGTCGCTCGGCTCGGCGGTCGCCGCCAACCGTTCCGCCTGCGCACCGACGGCAGCTTCGAAGAGGTTGCGGGCGTGGCGTGCGTTCCCGAAACCTCGCGTGCGCGGTGTGGCGTCGAGGACAGCTCGCAACCTGGCTCTCGCCTCGTCGTCGACGTGATAGCTGCTCGACTCGCCGATGCGCTCGAAGATCTTCACGAGCTCGTCGGTCGTGTAGTCGGGGAAGTGCACGGTGCGGGTGAAGCGGCTGTGCAGGCCGGGGTTGGCGTCGAGCAACGTCGTCATCTCGTCGGGGTATCCGGCGGCGACGATCGCGAGGTCGTCGCGGTGGTCCTCCATGAACTTGACGATCGTGTCGATCGCCTCCCGTCCGAAGTCGTTCTCGCCGCCGCGAGCGAGCGCATAGGCCTCGTCGATGATCAGCGTGCCGCCAAGCGCCGATTCGAGTACTGCCCGGGTGCGCTCGGCGGTCTGGCCGACGTATCCGGCGACGAGCTTCGAGCGGTCCGTCTCGACGAGGTGACCCTTCGTCACGATCTCGAGCGAGCGGTAGATCTGGCTCAACAGCCGTGCGACGGTGGTCTTGCCGGTGCCCGGGTTTCCCGTGAACACGAGGTGGTGGCTCGTCTCGATGGTCGGCAGGTCGCGTTCGGCGCGGATCTTCTGGATCCGCAAGAGACTCGTGAGGCGACGGACGTCGGACTTCACTGCGGTGAGCCCGACCAGCTCGTCGAGCTCGGCGAGCACGTCGTCGATCGGACGAGGCGGATCGGCGGCTGTGCTGCCGATGCGGGTGTCGAGCGATGGGTCAGGCTTCGTCGGGATGGCGACTCGAGGATGACCGGGACGCTCGACGCCGAGTGCGTCCATCGCTACCAGCATCTTGGTGCGGAACGTGTCGAGCGACGCCAGCTCGCCCGCAGAGGGCACGAGATCGACGGCAGCGGTCGTGTGGGCGAGCT
>JACDGA010000252.1 GCA_013815505.1 Acidimicrobiia bacterium | reverse complement strand
GTGTGCAACAGGTGCGCGCGCGACTGGCCGCCGACGCACCGCCCGACGCCGGCGCAACCATCAACCGCCCTGATGAGCCCGCCGAGTCTGCCGTTTCCGACGCCTCGCGACAGGCGACTCCGTCGGCGAGCGACACCGATCGCGACCAGCCGTCATCGGACGTGCCGCCGCCGTCAGATCTGGCGATCCCGGGCTACGAGAGCCTCGCCGCGAGCCAGGTCGTCTCGATGCTCGGCGCGCTCGACCGGTCGAACCTCGAGATCGTCGAGCAGTTCGAGCTCGCTAATCGACGGCGGCGCACGGTGCTCGGCAAGATCGAGCAGCTGAAGCGGGGCTGACACTTGTTCGACCCCCTCGTGCGCGTCGCCAGGGGCGACGACGCCAGCGAGCTCGTCCTGCTGGAGCAGGAGGCACGAGCAGCGCTCGTCGACACACGAGGCGGCTCGCGATGGCTCGAAGAGCACCCGGTCGTCGGCGACCGATGGCAGACGTTGCTCACCCGCCCCGACGTGACGGTCCTGCTCGCCGAGCTCGACGACGTGCCAACCGGCTTCATGGTGCTCGTGGTCGGCGACGACCGGATTGCACGCATCGACCAGGTGTGGGTCACCCCGCAGGCGCGTGGCGTCGGGTACGGCGACACGATGATGGGGGCCGCCCTCGACACCGCCCGGTCCCGCTCGTGCGTGCGGATCGAGGGCGAGGCGCTGCCCGGAGATCGCGAGACGAAGAACCTCTACGAGCGGGCCGGCATCACGGCCCGCCTGATCGTCGTCTCTGCGCTGCTGTAACGTCGTCAGCGGCCCTTCCATTGCGGCTGGCGCTTCTCGATGAACGCCTCGAGGCCCTCTTTCGTGTCCTCGGAGGCGAGCACGCGGGCGAAGCCCTCGTTCGTGCGCTCCTGCAGCGTCTTCTCGTCGGCATCGAACGAGGCGTTGGCGACGGCGAGGCTCTCCCACACCGCGATCGGCGCGCACGCCGTGATCTCGCGGGCGAGCCCGAGCGCACCCTCGAACGCCGTGCCGTCTTCCACCAGTCTGGTGACGAGGCCCAGCTCGTACGCCCTCGGTGCCGGGATGGGCTCGCCGGTCAGGATGGCCTCGAGCGCCGGCCCGCGGCCGATGGCACGCGGGAGGCGGTAGAGGCCGCCTGCGCCGGCGATGAGGTTGCGCTTCGCCTCGGCGAGGCCGAACGACGACCGTTTCGTGGCGACGACGAGGTCGCACGCCAGCACGATCTCGAGGCCACCTGCGGTTGCGAGCCCGTCGACCGCAGCGATCACCGGCTTCCTGCGCTCGCGGAACGTGAACCCGGCGAAGCCCCCACGGGCAGTCGCCAGTGACGCCGCCTGGCCGCTGTTGATCGCCTTCAGATCGGCGCCCGCCGAGAACACGGGGCGCTCTTGGCCATCGGTGTTGGCGCGGAGCACGGCCACCCAGATGTCGTTGTCATCCTCGACCTTGTCGATCGCCGCCTCCAGGCCGCTGGCGACGTCACCGTTGACGGCGTTGCGGGCCTCGGGGCGGTTGAGGGTGATGACAGCGACAGGTCCGTCGGTCTCGAAGGTCACGATCTCGGGCATGGCGCCCGATCGTAACGGTGACTCGTCAACCCGTCGCCGGCGTGCCGCGCGGCGGGCGTCCCGCCGACTTTGCCGACTTTGCCGACTTTGCTGGTCTGGTGGGACGCAGCGGCCGGGGCGCCGGCGCACCAGCCTTCACCTCGATGCCGAACTGCGCCGCAACCTGTGGCAGCAGCGGACCGAGGCGCGTGACGGTGGCACGCAGTTCGTCGGTGACCTTCGCCGGTGGTGAGCCGGGCTGAACCTGAGAGCGCACGGGCGAGAACGCCGCAGCCTCCAGCACGGCAGACCAGCGGTCGGCACCGTCGTCGGGGGTGAGCGATGTGTTGGCGCCCTCGACGAGGCGGGTTGCCAGTTCCTGCGGGAACGGGACGCCGGCCTTCGGCGGCTCACCCGACATGCGCAGCGCGCGGATCACACGCCCAACGTCGAGCGCGGCCGTGATGTCCTCGAGCCAGCGCGCCATCTCCTGGTCCTGCTTCTCGGCGAGCCCTGCCTTGAGCTCGGCGGCCAGTTGGCGCGTCGACTCGTCGCGAGCGACCGCAGGGTCCTCGGCGGCAGCGACCACGCTGCGGAGGTCACGCAGGTCGAGGTGTTCGAGTTGGCGCTTGGCTGCCTCGGCACGGTCGGACCACTCGGCGGCGCGCAGCTGGGGGAGCAGCTGCTCGGCCATCGCGATGACGGAGTCCTCCGGCATCTCGGGCCGGCCCTCGTCGCGTGCCTTGCGGTTGTCCTCGCGGAGGCGCTGGCGCACGGCGGGGATCCCCTGCAGTGCCAGCTCGGCGATCGGTCGCATACCCTCTGGCTGAGCGTCGAGCACCTTCGTGCGGTGCTCTGAGCCCGGGCGCAGTCGCTTCGGCTTGGGACGCTTCGGCAGCTCGGGCGGCGGGTCGAAATGGCGGCGCGGCGGGCCGTCGCGTCGCGGGCGACGGCGATCGCCGGCCTCCGCGGTTCGCTCGCCGTCACGGGGCGGATCGCCGTCCCGGGGGCGATCGCCGTCGCGGGGGCGATCGGGAGACCCGCGTTCGGGTCGATCGCCACCGCGCCGGTCGCCCGCCCGTCGGTCACCGCCGCGGCGGTCGCCACCGGGTCGGTCGCCGTCACGGCGATCACGACGTGGACCGCCCCGGTCGTCACCACGCCCGCCGCGCGGAGCGCGCTGCTCGATGACGGGCTTGAAGTCGGTCTCGATCGGCAGCAGCTCGATCAGGTCCGTGCGCTCGCCCCGAGGTGGCGCCGTGACGATCGACAGGATCGAGATCCCGTCGACATCGCTCTCGACCTCCACCTTGAACTGGTCGCCCACCGACGCCGCACCGGGAAGCAGATCGGCGACGACGACACCCCGCGGCTGGCGGGCACCCGCCGCGCGCCACGTCCACGAGCCGTCGTCCCGCTCGCTCGTCAGCTCGATGTCCATCCGGTGAGGCATGCGGGAACACACCGTATCGGGCGGGATGTGCTCGACTCCACCAGGCCACGGTGGGTACCGTCGGGCCATGGCGGTGTACGCGCTCGGCGATCTCGAACCGACGATTCATCCTGAGGCGTACATCCATCCCGATGCCGTCATCATCGGTGCCGTGTCGATCGGCGCGCACTCGTCGGTGTGGCCGAGCGCTGTGCTACGCGGCGACGACGGCGAGATCCGTGTCGGCGAGCGATCCAGCATCCAGGACGGCAGCGTCCTCCACACCACCCCAGACGACCCGACGGTCGTCGGCAACGAATGTGTCATCGGCCACCTCGTGCATCTCGAGGGCTGCACGATCGAGGACCGGGCGCTCGTGGGCAACATGGCGATGGTGTTGCATCGCAGTGTCGTCGGCACCGGCGCCGTCGTCGGCGCCAACTCCGTCGTGCTCTACGACGTCGACGTTCCCCCAGGGGCGCTCGCCGTCGGATCACCGGCCGTGATCAAGCCGGACAAGGCCCGCCTCGAGGACATCCTCGCCGGCGTCGAGACGTACGTCGCCCGCGCCCGTCGCTTCCGCGACGAGCTGCGCCGGATCGACTGATGCGGGCATTCGTCGTCACCGTGCCGGCGAGCGAGTCCGAGCTCGCCGCCGACGTGCTGTGGTCGCTCGGCGCGGCGGCGATCGAGG
>JACDGA010000251.1 GCA_013815505.1 Acidimicrobiia bacterium | reverse complement strand
TCGGCGGCACGGATGCGTAGACCTTGCGGGTGACGAAACCGTCGCGTTCGAGCGACCGCAGCGTCTCTGTCAGCATTTTCTGTGATACGCCCTCGAGGCGGCGCCGCAACTCGCTGAAGCGCATCGTGCCCTCGTACAAGGCGTCGATGACGAGGACGGTCCACTTGCCGGCGAGCCGGTTGAGCAGTTCTCGGGTCGGGCAGGTCGAGCAGAAGGCGTCGGCCGGGAGGCCCGACGACCGGACGGTCGTGGTCACGTGGCCATTGTAGGTTACGTCGGGGTACCTACTTCACATTCCATACCAACCCTGCGACAGTGATCACATGACACGTCTCGCCGCCTGGGCCACACGCCGCCCGCCAATTGACATGCACGCCTTTGTGGTCAGAACCGACAGGAGCCGCTGATGGCCGCCGCAATCGTCATCGGTGCCGGTCCCGGCATCGGCGTCTCGGTTGCCAGACGTTTCGCCCGGCAGGGTCTCCCCATCGGGGTCGTGGCACGGACTCGCCCGACTGTCGAGGCTGCGGTGCGCGCGCTGGCGGGCACGAACGTGGACACGTACGGCGAGACAGCCGACGCAGCCGACGAGGCGGCACTGCGCGCCGCGCTCGATCGGATCGTGGATCGCCTCGGCCTTCCCGATGTGCTCGTCTACAACGCTGCGGTGATCCAGTGGGATGCAGTCGGAGAGCTGACGGTCGCGCAGCACCTCCAGGCGTGGGCCGTGAACGTCGTCGGCGCAATCACGGCGGCCACCCACCTGCTCCCCCGGATGGCGGAAGTGGGCCGAGGCACGTTCATCATCACGGGAGGTATGCCGACACCGGTTCCCCAGGTCACCAGCCTCTCGCTCGGCAAGGCGGGTGTACGCGCGTTGGCCGAACTGCTCGCAGCTCAGTTCGGACCGGTGGGCGTGCACGTCGCGACGGTCACCGTCGCCGGCGCCGTGGAACCCGGGACCGCGTTCGACCCCGACGGCATCGCCGACGAGTATTGGCGGCTGCACGAGCAGGCACCCGACGCATGGGAACGCGAGGTGCTCTATGAGGGCCGGCGATGACGGACGATCAGGACTGGAGAGGAGCTTTGAGGCGGGTCATGTTCGACGCCTCCATCAGATCGCTGTGTTGTGTCGAGGCTGGTAGAGGAGCATCTCGACTCCACCAGGCAGGACTATTCACACGGCGATGCCCCAGCCCTCATCTGTCGGGTCGCCGCTGAAGTGAACCCCCTTGCCCGCAAGCTCAGCGATGGTGGCGTCGAGGCCATCGCACATCAGCGAGATCTCGTGGTCGGCCTTGTCACGTGCCAACAGCGATCTGCACCTTCCGGGTGAAGCCCGACAGCCTCGACGCCTTCCTGGGTCTGCAGCACGAGCTGCACGGCTTCACGGATCAGGTCCACGCCGTCACCGGCGCGGAAGGCGTCCAACAGATCGGACACGGCAGACTGTGACAGGGCCATCGGTGCTGTTCTCCTCAGTGAGTAGGTGGTACTTCTCACCGAGAATCACGCCGATGGCCCCACCCAGTGGTGGACCCTCCGACTACCTCAAACCCCACCACCTCGCGGGACGCCTACCACTCCGCGCGTCATGCGCCTGCACTGCGGCCGATCACATGCGTGGCCGGAGCGGATGGACGGTTCACCATCCGGCTCAGTCATGGTGTCGAGTTCCTCAGGCGATTTCGAACACGTGCGACCTCGCCATGCTGCGACCCTGTTTGACCAGCAGGTCCCACTGATCGCCGACCGATCGTCGGACTGCGGCGACGGCGGCATCGTGGGTGCCGACGGTATCCACGCTTCGCCCGGACCGTCGATCGAGCCAGCCGCAGATCAGCGACGCCGTTCGCAGCCGCCCCGCGTCGTACAGCAGCTCGACGACGCGGCCGAGCGCGAGCGCCTCGACGTTTCTGTTGCCGACCTCGGACGACGATCGCAACCGCACGGGCGAACGCCTCGAGGCTGGCCGCCGGATCGGGTGTTGAGGCTCGCCAGTCCGGCCGCGTAACAGGAACCTTCACCGTGGAGCGCCCACTTCAACACACCGTCGAGGACCCGCACCCACATGTCGGCTCCGCTCCCCGCAGGAACGAGCGCAGATCGGCGCCGTCCCGTAGCGCGGCGGTTCCGGACACTGTGACCGGTGGTCGGATCGCGGGTTATTCGGCGGGCGGTGTTGATGCGACGTTAGCTGATCAGCGAGATCGAGTTGCGGGCCGAGTCGCGGCCGCAGTGATCTGGCTGTGGTCTGGCAGTCGGAGAGGCTGCTTGGCGCCCCCTCGGGCGCTCCCGGCTCGGCTGAGGCGGGCGTGATCGTCACTGCCAGGTTTCCCCCGGGGGGTACTGCAAGGCTCAACTTATCGGCCTCGGCCCCGACGAGTAGACGCTCTACTTTGACATTCCCCGGGTGCACCGATGCAGGAATGTCGATCCCGCTCACCGCCAGCGGGGGGTCCGCGAGCGACGCCGCCGCTAATCGTCCGCCCTTACAGTCCGTCGACTCGGTAGACGTCTCCCGTCACCGAGAGCACGTACGCGGTCTTCCCGACGAACTCCAACGACGTGGGGCGGTCCAGCACGAGTTCCTGCCCGCGATCGCCCACGACCGGCGTCAGGTCGCCGTGACGGCCCACGACGACCAACCGGCCGGTATCCGGCTCGGCCCGGGAGCCCTCACCGACACCGTCCCACTGACCCTGCGAGACTCCGTAGAGCCGGCCTCGCGGCCCGTGCTCGACGTCGATCAGCATGCTCGCCCCGCGCGCTAACTCGAACGGCTCCCGTCCGGCGCGTACGGCGACGACCTTGCCGTCCTCCGGACGATGGGGGATCGGGCCCATCTGGGTGACGAAGACGTGGCCGCCGGTCGTCTCGAGTCCGGTCGGCACCACGTTCCCGAATGTGGCGAACTCACGGATCGAACCGTGCCGACCGACCCACAGCACCCGATTGTGGTGCCCGTCGGTCACCAGAAACCCGCCCCGGTAGGGCTGCATCGCGAAATGCACACCGGTGTCGACGAAGAACGCCGGCTGCGGCGGGTTGTCGATCGACCACTGGCCGAGGTCGGCGACGAGTGTGTGGGTGCCGTCGCGCTCGATGCGGTAGAGGCCATTCTTGGCCTCCGGATCACCGAACGGTTCACCGAAGATCGCACCGCTCACGAGCGTGACAAGCACGTAGGCCGTCCGACCGATGAACGCGACATCGACCGGACCGCCGATGTCCTGCCCCTGGAACGCCTTCGGCGGCAACCCGGTCGCAAAGGTGCTCACCGCGCCGTCACGGCGATCGATGCGCAGCACCTCGCCGGTGCTCCCGTCCGTAACGTAGAGCGCGCCGCCGGGACCGATCGTGCTCCCGGTGACGAAGTCGTCGTTCCCGAACTCGGCCAGGTGCGTCACCACCGGACCTCTCCGGTTGTGGGCGCTGGCCGCAGGCGCGAAGGCCACAGCCGCCAGTGCCGCTGCGGCGATGAACAGACCGATCCGACGTACGACAGCCATGGCCGCCCTCCCTTGTGGAACTGCTGACCTGGATCGTCACCGTGAGGTGTCGCATCCGAACGCCCCTACTGCAGCTCCTCCGAGGTCCATCTTGAACCACCGCCACCGTGCGGTCAAGCGGTGGGGTTGGGTTTGCGCCTGGCGCAGCTTCTACCGTGGTGATAGGCGACCGCT
>JACDGA010000250.1 GCA_013815505.1 Acidimicrobiia bacterium | reverse complement strand
GCAGGTTGGCCTCTGCCTCGTTGATCGTGGCCGCCACCTTTTCGACGGCCATCGAGGAGTCGAACTCGAGCTTCGCTGCGACGAGCAACTCGTCGGGACCGATGTGCTGTGTGCGCATGTGGATGACGCGGGTCACTCCGTCGGTCGAGACGAACGACTGCTCGATCTTTCCGATGTTCTCCGCGGACGCAGCCTCGCCGATGAGGAGGCTCTTCATCTCGATCGCCAGCACGATCGCGATGCAGATGAGCAGCACGCCGATCGTGATCGACCCGACGGCGTCCCAGCGTGCGTTGTCGGTCGCCTCGGCGAGCAGCACGCCACACAGCGCGAAGAACAGACCGAACTCGGCGCCGATGTCCTCCAACAGGACGACGGGCAGCTCGGGGCTCTTCGCGTTCCGCAGCCAGGAGATCCAGCCGACGTCGGCGGGCTTCGCGTGTTTCGCCTCCTTGTACGCAGTGCGCAGCGAGTACGACTCGAGCGCGATGGCGAACAGGAGGATCCCGACGGCGACAGCCAGGCTCTCGATCTCGTGCGGATCGCGCACCTTCTGGATGCCTTCGTAGAGGGCGAACAGCCCACCCATGCTGAACAAGACGAGGGCGACGACGAACGACCAGAAGTAGCGCTCGCGTCCGTACCCGAACGGATGCTGGGAGTCGGCTTCACGCTCCGCTCGCTTGCCGCCGAGGAGGAGCAGCGCCTGGTTGCTCGTGTCGGCGACGGAGTGCACCGACTCGGCGAGCATGCCGGCCGAGCGGGTGATCAGGAACCCGACGAACTTGGCGATCGCGATCCCCGCATTCGCCACCATCGCGGCGAGTACGGCCTTTCTGCTTCCCTCTGTCACGGCGCAGAGGCTAGCCACGGGGCTCTCGTCAGCCGAACGCACCCTGACGCACTGGAACGAGCTGCTGCTCTACCTGCTGATGTTCATCATCCCAGGCACCGGGTGTGACTCCTGCCCCGGGTCAGAGCTGGGGATAGTGGGCACGGACGTTGGCTGGGTAGCTGCGCAGGTAGTAGTTCCACATCTGGCGACCGAACACGTCGGCGGAGGCGGACGCGGTGCCGGTGCTGCCGGCGACCAGCTCGTCGCGTGTCGCCATGAACCCGGCGCTCGAGTGGTGCGGGCTGGCCGCGACGGCGGCGGCGAACGAGTCGTCCAGCGGGAGTGGCGCAAGGACCGTGCGCAGGTCGGGGCCGTGGAAGTACCCCGACGAGTAGCGGGGCACGGTCGTGACGACGCGGTGCGTCGTGGCAACGAAGTAGTTGCCGGTCATCCGCTGCAGCATCTCGCCGAGGTTGACGACGAAGGCGTCGTCGCGCGGGGCCACGTCGATCCAGTCGCCCACCTGGTTCTGCACCTGCAACCCACCGACGCCGTGCTGCATCAGCAGCGTGAGGAAGCCGGCGTCGTGGTGAGCGTTGACCCCTGCCTCGCCGTCGGGCGTCGGCGGGTAGCGGATCAACTTGGCGAACGACAGGGGACGCTCGCCGAACACGTAGCGGAGGTGATCGGGGTCGAGGCCGACCCCGACTGACATGACCGACATCAGCGTGTCGGCCACTGCGCCGAGACGCTCGAACAGCTCCTCGACGACCGTTCGGAAGCCCGGAAGCACCGCGTCCGGGAGCCACTGGTTCGGCCCGTCGAGTCGGAGATACGGGGGCATCGCGTCCGCGGGGTACGGCGGGTTCGCCGTCGAGACGTCGAGCTGCTCGCGGTGGTCGATCCTGTTGTCGGTCAGCTCCGCACCGACTCGCTCCCAGCCGCGGAAGTGGCGCGAGCGGATCTTGTCGATCTGCGCCTTGACGTCGTCGGGGAGCTGGAAGAACGCTTGCAGGTGATCGAAGTACCTGGCGCGGAAGCGGTCGGGCACGCCGTGGCCGACGAGGTGGAAGAACCCGACCTCGTGGCAGACGCAACGCACCTCGTCTGCGAGCGCGGCCTGCGCTGCCGGACCTTCGTGCCAGCGTCCGAGATCGATGTCGGGGATCGTCGTGAACGGCGCTGCCGGCGAGTAGTCCGCGGTCACACCCATCGGGGTCCAGGCTACGGCAGGTAGCGTGATCACTATGAGTCCACTGGAGGCACTGGGAAGGTCGGACACCGACACGTCGCCCGGGAGCGACCAGCTCGTCTCCGTCACGCCGGTCGCGCTCGAGAAGCTGATCGAGCTGCGCGCCGAGGAGTCCGACGCCGAACAGCTCGGCCTGCGCCTCGAGATCGTGTCCGAACGGGGCGAGGACTTCCGCTATGACCTCAGCTTCTGCGAGTACCTCGACGCCGGGTTCACCGACGAGGTGCGCACCCACGACGGCCTCAAGGTCGTCATTCCTGGCAAGGACGTCGAGATGCTGCAGGGCGCCACGCTCGATTACAACGACACCACCGGTCTCGTGATCCGCAATCCCAACCGGCCTGCTGCGCCGAGCGTCGAGGGCCTGACGAACGACGACGAGCTGTCGGCGCGGGTCGAGACGATGATCTCCGACGAGATCAATCCTGCGCTCGCGGCGCACGGCGGGTTCGTGACCTACGTCGGCCACAACGGTGAGGGCATCGTGTTCTTGACGATGGGCGGCGGCTGCCACGGCTGCTCGATGAGCAAGATGACGATGCTCGACGGTGTGCAGACGATGGTCGTCGACGCGATCGAGCAGGTGACGGCCGTGAAGGACCTCACCGACCACTCGACCGGCGACAACCCCTTCTACTCGTAGGACTTGAGCGGATAGGGCCTTCCCCGCCGCTCTTAGAGCGCGGTGGCGAGCATGACGACGCCCACGGCGAGGAAGAGCCCGCCCGAGACGTAACTCAGCGTCGACCTCGGGATGCGATCGCCGAGGAAACGGCCGACCACGACACCGACGGCACCGGCGGCGATCAGCCCCAGCGTCGCACCGATCCACGTGAACACCGGGTCGCCGGAGTCGGCCGCCAGTGTCGCCGTTGCCAGCTGGGTCTTGTCACCGAGCTCGGCGACCGTCACGGCCGTCGCCACGAGGAGCACGGGCGAACGCATCCGCCCTTCGACGGCGTCGGGCGCCTCGTCGTCACCGTCGTCGGGGTGGCGCGCGCGGCGGAGCTCGAACAGGCCGAAGATGATGAACAGGATCCCGCCACCGATCGCCAGCGGTCGGTCGGGGAGCGCGGCGCCAAGTGCCCCGCCGACGAGGGCAGCGAGCCCGGCGGACACGGCGTAGGCGATGGCGAGACCGGCGAACACGTGGCGCAGCGAGTAGCGGGCACCGAAGCTCATCGCCACGAGCTGGGTCTTGTCGCCCAGCTCGGCGACGAAGACCACGCCCAGTGCGCTGAGCAGTGCCGTCACGCCGGGGTGACCGAGAGACGAGCGACGATCTCGTCGTGCAGGAGGCCGTTGCTGCTCACGGCCGTGCCCCGGTCGTGCGCCGGGACGCCGGCACGATCGGTGAACGTCCCGCCCGCCTCCTCGACGACGAGCCGGACGGCGGCGAGGTCGTAGTCGGCGACGCCGACGGCGTCGATGGCGACGTCGAGCGCACCTTCGGCGACGAGCACGTGCTGCCAGAAGTCGCCGAGCGAGCGCGACCGTCGGGCGGCGAGGGCGATGGTGGTGAGCTCGTCGACGAGTCCGAGCTCTCGCCAGCCCTCGTTCAGCGTCACCGACACCTGAGCATCGGCCAGGTCGGCGGCGGTCGAGA
>JACDGA010000249.1 GCA_013815505.1 Acidimicrobiia bacterium | reverse complement strand
TCGAGCGACTCGCCCGCCGTGACCAACTTGCACGCCGCGTCTTCGCACGACGTGCTCCATGCCATCGCGTTGGCGGGAAGCGGCACGACGAACGTGGCCCGCCCTGTGGCGAGGTCCCACACGGTGAGCCGGGCACCGCCGACCGCGGCGTACCGGCCTGACGGGTCGACGGCGACCCGACCCGTCGACCCACGATCGACGGCGTCCGCCTCGCCCGACGTCAGGTTCAACACCACCGAGCCGGCCGTGCCGACGACGAGGACCCGCACCCCGTCGGGGGCGACCGTGACCTCGACCGGCTGCCCGACCACGTCGGGAAGCGCGACCGCATCGCCCGCCCGCAACGTTCCGGGCCGCTCGGCACCGGCGCTCCAGGTCCACGGGACGATGCCGTCCGCCGATGCCGTGACGGCGGCAACGGCCGCGCTCGGCCCGGCGGCGCTCGCGGAGACGGGCTCGCCCGACGGCAGGTTCGCTCTGGCCGACGACCGGAGCTCGCCGTCGAGCACCACGATCTCGGCCTCGGAGACGACGGCAAGTCGCCCGTAGCGGAGGTCGACGACACCACTGGCGGCGCCGGCATCGTCGGCGGTGGCGAGGGTGGCGCCCGTCTCCAGGTCACTCAGCGTGACCGATCCATCAGCCGCCGGCGCAGCGACGATGCCGCCGTCGAGGTCGACCGCCAGCGTCTCGCTGAACGGCGCGAGTCCGGTGCCGTCGTCGTCGATCGTCGCGACGTCACCGCCGGGACGTCCCACGAGGATCCGCCCACCGGGGATGAACGCGACGGGTGGTGCGCCACCGACCCCGGCCGGGAGCGTCGTCACGGTCGGATCGGCGCGGGCACCCGCTGGCCAGATCAGCAGTGCGGTGGTGCCGTCACCGGGCGTGCTGATCGCAGCGATCAGTCCGTCGTCGCGGATCGCCACATCTCGAAGGCTCGCCGTGTCGCGCTCGGCGTGCAGCAACTGGTCGAGGCGCGAGTAGCGCCCGATCAGTGCCCTGCTCGCCTGGAACCGATCGGCGTCGTCACCGTCGTCGAAGCCGGCGGCGACGAGCGACAGCAGGAACGCCTGGTCCACGTCGCTCGCCGGCATGTCCAGCGCGGCGAGCCCCAGTTGCCGCCCGAGCGCTTCGCGAGCACGGCGGTCTGCCCTGCGGGCGTTGCCAACCGCCGCCACCGCGGCCACCGACGCGACGAGCGCGAGGACCAGCACGCTCGCCACGGCGATGCGAGCGAGTCGCCGCGCCCGCCGGTGCAGGCGGACGTCCTCGCTCTCGAGGTCGGCCGGAGCCACGCCGCGGATGGTCGCGGCGATCAGCACGATCGCCGAACGGAATCGCGAATCGCGCAGCGAGAGGTCCTCCGCCGAGCGCGCCCAGCGGAGATCCACGTACAGCGGCTCCGTCGTGAATCGCGATCGCACCGCCGGCGAGACGGAGTCGGTGGCGGGCGTCAACGCGCCGGCCGCCTCGTCCCACTCGAAATCGCCGTCGGTGACGACGACCACGAGGTGCTCGAGACCCTTGCCGTGCTCGCACCAATAGGCGACCTCCTTGTCGACCCACGGGGATGCGGCCGATTCGGGGCTCGCCAGCAGCACGAGGAAGCGGGTGTCGTCGAGCGTGCGCGTGATCGCGCCGGAGAGATCGGATTCCGCGGCGAGGTCGCTCTGGTCACGGAACACCGACATCGCCCTCACCCGGTTCCAGGGTCGGGCGAGCCGTTCGAGTCCCTGCTCGATCGCCGCCGCGACGTCGGCGTCGGCGCCGTGGCGGTAGGAGATGAAGGCGTCATGTCCCATCGACCGTCACCGCCCTGGATCGATGATCGTGACGTCGGCGCCCGCCCTGCGAGCGGCGTCCACCATGTGCGCTGCGCCGCCGGGACCGGTGCCGTCGAGACCGTCCCATACCGCGAGCACGCGCACGGGCGCTCCCCCGGCCTGGCGGGTGGCGACGTCCAGCATCCACTCGTTCGTGGCGACATACACGGCATCGGGTTTGCCGCCACACGATTCGTTGCGGCGATGGACATCACCGAGCACCCACGTCGGCGTGTCCGCCACCGAGGCACGGAACTCGTCGATCCATGTCTCGGTGCTCCCTGCGACCGAGTGCCGCTCGAACTCGTCGGGTTGCTCCGCAAGCAACATCCACACCGTCGCCCCCAGCCGGCGCGCGACCGAGGTGGCGATCAGATCTGCGCCGCGAGCGCCCCCCGAGATCAACAGGTCACCGGCACCGAGCCGCCAGCCGCGCAAACTCCGCTCGATCCGTCTCGCGACGGCCGGCACGGCGTGCTCGGGGAACCTCGCCGTCGGCCGTGTCGGACTGTCGGTCATGTGGCCGGTGACGAGCACCACCTGATCGAAACCCTGAGGTCGCGCGAGCGTCTCGTCGTCGCCGTCCGCCGTCATCGTCCCGCTGCCTCGGCCGCCTGCCGATCACGCTCCCAGCGGTCGAGCGCAGCGATCGCCTCCGACAGCTGATCCCGTCGCGCGTCGTCATCTCCCAACAGGTCGCGCAGGTCGCAGAGGTGGTCGATCGAGCTCGCCCGCTCGCGCCACGATGAACGCAGGCCGAACGCCCGCTCGTACGCCCCGACCATCTCAGCCGTCACCGCCGACGGATCGTCACCGGGACGGCGTGCGAGGAGCCGCGTGAGCAGCCGATCGCCCGCTGCGGCCGCCTCCCAGTAGTCGACGTGGGCGACCGCACGACAGTCGATCCGTCCCGAACCGGCCGCCGCCGAGACTGGCGCCGGTGGCGTCGGATCCGGCTCCGGCTGTCGCTCGTCGACGAGCAGCCCGAGCTGCGCGGCCGTGGCTCGCGTGTACGGACCATCGTCGGAGTCCTCCGCCGTCGGCGGTTGCTCGTCGACCGATGCCGGCCGCCGCTCGTAGGCGTCGGCTGCCTGCCGGATCAACGCGTCGCGGCCGTCGCCAGCGACGGTCGCGAGGCGCTTCAGGGCCCCGCCGAGGATCCCGTAGCTCTCGCTCTCACCGGTGATCTCCACTGCGAGGCGGGCGAGCTCGACCGCCCGGTGGAGCTCGGCGACCGCCCCCTCGCCGGCGCCATCGGTCGCATCCTCCCGCGCGTCGTGCTGCGCCGCCCGCGACAGACAGTTCGACGCCTGCTGCAGGTCCTCGACGTTCGTCCACCGCCGCCCGAGCGACCAGCCTCGCCGCGACGCACCGCCGGAGCCGGACCCCACCAACGACACGTAACGCGTGGCGGCGGCACGGAACTGCCCGAGCTCGGCGGCGACACGAGCGAGCTGGCGCTGCACCGAGCTCGCCAACCGTTGCTCCTCGCTCGACCTCGAGGTCGGTGCCAGGACGCCCTGCGACTCGGCCCACCCGGCGTACCGCTCGAACGACTCGCCGAGGAGCTCCCGGCGCCGGTCGAGACGCCCCATGCCGGGGCGGCCGAGATCGGAGGCGCGGACCTCGATGCCCTTCAAGCGGCGCAGCAGATCCTCCACGCTCACCGGGTCGCCCTCGTCGACGGTCGACCGACCGGCGGCGCCATCTAGCACGAGCTCTGGGTCGCCGTAGCACTGGTACGCCGCCCACGTCTCACGCCCACCTGCGGCCAACGTCGCGTTGCGGGCGGCAGCCACGGATCCGGCGAAGCTCACGCCGTCGAGGAGGTGCCGGTAGAACGTGGTCGCAAATGCCGCAGCCGCGACGTCG
>JACDGA010000248.1 GCA_013815505.1 Acidimicrobiia bacterium | reverse complement strand
CGCTGAGCGACGTGCCGGAGGGGGACACGATCTACCGAGCGGCTGCCGCGCTGCGCACAGCGCTCGTCGGCGAGAAGCTCGTCGAGTTCGAGGCACCCCGGCTCGTCGGGCGGATGCCGACCCCCGGCCGCACGATCGAGGACGTGCGCAGTCACGGCAAGAACCTCGAGATCGTGTTCGACGACGATCTCGTCCTGCACTCGCACATGAAGATGACGGGTTCGTGGCACCTCTACCGCCCCGGTGAGCGGTGGCGCCGGCACCCACGACAGATGCGAGCGCTGCTCGGCACGCCGTCGTGGACGGCCGTGTGCTTCAACGCGCCGGTGGTCGAGACGTACCGGGTGCCCGACCGCCGTCGCCACCCGGGGATGGGCAACCTCGGTCCGGATCTCTGCCGGGACGACGCCGATCTGGGGGCCTGCGCACGGATGCTCGCCGCGTATCCCGAGCGCGACACTGCGCTCGCCGAGGTGATGCTCGACCAGCGCGTGATGTGCGGTGTCGGCAACGTGTACCGCAGCGAGGTGCTGTGGGCGACGAGACTGAGCCCGTGGTCGCCCATCGGGGAGATCACGTCCGACGAGGCCGAGCTGGTCACCGAGACCGCGGCGCGGATGCTGCGCTCCAACCTCCACCACGCGCACCGCATCACCGCTGCCGACGTGCCGGGCGGGCTGGCCGTGTACGGACGGGGGGCGCAGCCGTGCTTTCGGTGCCGCACCCCGATCCGGTCGACCCGCAGCGGCCAATTCGCCCGTGTCGTCTACTGGTGCCCCGACTGCCAGCGCCGCCACGAGCCGGCGCCCGCGCCCGTGCAACGCGAGATGGACCCGCACCCGGCGGCAGCGCGCTACCTCGCCGAGATCCGTCAGCGCCGCGCCGCCTCCCGCCGCGAGCACCCCGCCGGCCGCCTCCCCGCCTGACCGCCTACCGGGAGCCACGAACCCGATTCTCATCGCGATGTGACGCCACGGATGGCGTGTGATCGCGATGAGAACCCGATGACTTCCGATTCGGGTCAGTCAGCGCCCTTGAGTCATTCGGTGGCGATGGCGTCGAGGACGTCCATTCGGGAGGCCTTGAAGGAGGGGTAGAGGGAGGCGACGAGGCCGGCGATCACGGCGCCGATCAGGATGAACGCGACGGTCGGCCACGAGAAGCTGAGGCCCTCGATGACGCTGTCCGGCACTGCCAGTGTGAGCGCCACGCCGATGAGCGAACCGACGACGACGCCAACGATCGCCCCGAACAGCGAGACGATCACCGCCTCCCACCGCACGGCGCGTCGCGTCTGGCGCTTGTTCATGCCGACGGCGCGCAGCAGGCCGATCTCTCTCGTCCGTTCGAAGACCGCCAGCGCGAGCGTGATCGAGATGCCGAGGACGGCGATCGCGATGGCGAACACGAGCAGCGAGGAGATGACCACGAGGATCTGGTTGATCTGATCCTCCTGTGCCCCGACGAACTCCTCGACCGTCTGCGCTTTCGCCTGTGGGAGGTCGTCGAGCGCTTCGTTGATCGCCGTCCTCGCCTGCGCCGGGTCGGTTCCGGGCTGCAGCTTGGCGACGACGAAGAACGCGGCTCGCGGCGCGTCGGATGCTGCGTCGAGCGTGTCGAGCGACACGAGGTAGTTCCCGACGAACGTCGCGTCGTCGAAGACGCCCGTCATCGTCAGCGTGCGTTCGCCGCCGTTCGGGAAGCGGACATCGACCGGATCGCCGACGGCGAGCTCGAAGTCGGACGCCGCGTCCACGTGGACGAAGATGTCGCCCTCGCCGAGATCGGCCAGCGATCCGCCGTCGCGCACCTCGAGGTCGATGAGCTGGTCGAGCGCCTCGGGATCGCCGGCGCCGATGGCCTTCTGTTCGCCGTCGATCTCCACGGCACTGCCCTGGATCGGCGTCACGGCGGCGATCTCGGGCACGTCGCGCAACGCGGCCGCGACCGAGGGCGGCAACCCCTGAAACGAATCGCTCGTGACGACGTAGTCGGCGTCGAGCGACGTCGAGAACGCGTTCCCGACGGAGACCCGCAGCGAGATCGCGAACACAGAAGCGGCGCTCACGAGGGCGACACCGATCATCAGCGCTGCCGCACTCGCCGACGTCCGGCGTGGCGAACGTGCGGCGTTGTCGCGAGCGAGACGTCCCGCGGTGCCGAAGACCTTGCGGATCGGCCAGCCGAGTACACCGACCACGGGCCGGGCGATGGTCGACGACACGCTGGCGACGCCGACGAAGATCAGCAAACCACCGCCGCCGGCGAGTGCGATCAATCCGATCGTGCCGCCGGGCCGGAGGAACAGGCCAGCCACGAACATCAGCGCACCGACGACCAGCGTGATGGTGCCGCCCACGAGTCGCCGGGCGTTGATCGTGTCGAACCCGAGCTCGGGGCGCATCGCGGCGACGGGCGGGATCTTGGCCGCTCGCCGCGCCGGCACGACCACCGACAGCATCGTGATGCCGACGCCGACCAAGAACGCCATGGCGATCGTCCGCAGCGAGATCACCGTGCCCGACGTGGGGAACCCGGCGCCGGCGGCGTTGAACACCGCCGTCAAACCTTTCGCGATGAGGACACCGGCGCCGATCCCGAGGACCGTGGCGACGAGCGACATGACGAGCGCCTCGACGTAGATCATGCGGCGCACCTGGCCGCCGGCGGCGCCGATGGCTCGCAGCAGGGCAAGCTCGCGCAGGCGTTGACCGATCGTGATGGCGAACACGTTGTTGATGATGAACGCGCTCACGAAGGCCGTGATGAAGGCGAAGATCAGCAGGCCGGTGGCGAAGATGTCGACGAACTCGTTGACGGCGTCGGCCTGCTCGTCGCTCAGCTCCTCGCCCGTGATGACCTCGGTGCCGTCCGGGATCGCCTCCTCGATGTCTGCACGGACAGCGGCAGGATCGGCGCCATTCTCGAGCGAGATGTCGACGGCGTCGATCTTGCCGTTGGTGCCGAGCACCTCGAGCGCCGTCTCCAAAGGGAACACGCTGATCGAGGCACCGCCGAACGCCTCGGTGTCACCGAGGCCGACGAGGCCGACGATCTCGAAGTCGAACGTGCCGGCGTCCGTCGTGATCTGCACGGGATCGCCGACGCCGAGCTCCGCTTTCTCGGCGGTGGCGCCATCGAGGGCGACCTCACCGTCGGCGGTCGGCCTGCGCCCGTCGAACACCGTGACGGTGCTGAGCTCCTCGTCCTCGGTGTCGGTGACGCCCAGCGTCGGACCGCCGCCAAGTGTGACCGCGTCGCCGTCGCCGTCGATCACCTGCGCGTAACGACCGATGGTCGGTACGGCTTCGCGGACGCCGTCGATGGCGCCCATCTGTTCGGCGATCTCGAGCGGGATCGGGTCGCGCTGCACGCCGTCGGCTTCGTCGCCGAAGGCGAGCTCTTGGCGCACCTCGAGATCGATGTTCTCGTTGATGTCGGAGAACAGGCCTTCGAACGTCGCTTTCAGGCTGTCGGCGAGGACGAACGTGCCGACGACGAAGGCGACG
This sequence comes from Acidimicrobiia bacterium, assembly GCA_013815505.1. Lineage (GTDB taxonomy): Bacteria > Actinomycetota > Acidimicrobiia > Acidimicrobiales > Ilumatobacteraceae > JACDHN01. Next base: position 201 of record JACDGA010000248.1, on the reverse strand, counting down.
CCCATCAGGATCGCGCTGGCGATGGAGATCGTGCGCCCGAGGCGGGAGCGGATGCTCCTGCGTGCAATGAGGCTCGTGGATCCGGCCATGTCACTCGCCCAGGCTCTTGAGGTGTTCGAGCACTGAATCGGCCGTCGGCTCGAGCATCTCGTCGACGATGCGGCCGTCGTTGAGGAACAGCACACGATCGGCGTACGCGGC
>JACDGA010000247.1 GCA_013815505.1 Acidimicrobiia bacterium | reverse complement strand
GCGGCGTTGACCGAGCGCGACGTGATGAGCTCAGCAGCTGACGGCGGTGCCCGACGAGAAACGGCGGATGGCAAGTGAGCGTGTCGTTGACGAACGTGCGGCTTGAGGGCGCGCCGATCGGTCCAACGTGTTGATCGCCGCCCCGTCGGAACGGGTGTAGTGGCGCGCCTGTCCGACACATCGCGATGTGGCGGATCGCCGATGTGCCCGTCGGACGCAGCCTCGGCGGGCTTATCGCGGCGCATCCGAGCGATTCGACGCGCCTGAGTCCAGTCAGACCATCGGGGCTGCCGGATCGTCGAGCAGTTCGAAGCCCGCCGCCGTCCAGGCGTTCATGCCACCTTTGAGATCGACGATGTGCGTATAGCCCAACGCAGTCAGGTCGGCAGCGGCTTGGCCGGACATGTTCCCCGACCTGCAGTAGAGCACGATCGGTGCGTCGAGGTCATCGGGAAGGTCCTCCCACGCTGCGATCGTCTCGAAGTCCACGAACGCGTCGGTGCCGTCGATGTGCCCCTCGTACGGCACGTGCACGTTGACGACGGGGGTGTCGGGATTCTGATCGAGGTACCCGGCGAACTCGCGTGGAGCAAGCAGTGTCGACGTGGCCGACCCGGCGGCCACGTCGGTGGAGGCGGTTGCTGAGCCGTTGTCGCTCGACGACGAACATGCCGCGACACCGACGAGCACGAGCGCAACGAGCGTGCCGGTAGCGGCCCGGCTGATTCGACGGGCACGATGCGACATGACGTCGCAGCGTACGGGCTTCCTTGGCGTACCGGGGGTCGGGAAGGAGTTCGCGCACGTTGGCTTCCACGACCGCCGACGCGGGGACGTCCTAGTCTTCGGTCGTGGCGTCATCGAAGCCCGAGGAGCTGGCCTGTCGGGTGGTCGGCCGACCAGGGCGCGCCTTGGCTCCACGATGCCATGGGGATCGGGGACGTCTCGGACGCCGACCGCGCGGCGGGGTCAATGCCGAGGGCGTGCGGCACCGACTGCTCGAACGTCGTGGAGTTTGGCGACGACGGGGACGCCTCGCCGCGACCGCGCTGGCCGTTGGGCTGGCGGCGTGCGGTGGGGGCTCGGAGACGGGTCCGGCGGCCGGATCGCGCCTGCTGGTGCCGGATGTCACCGACGTGACGGCTCTGGTCGCCCTGCCCGACGGCTCGCTGCGGGTCGGGATCCGAGCCAGTGGCGTGGTCGAGGACGTCTCGGCCACCGGCACGGTGGGACCGCCGGTCGCTCGAGTCGAGGTGCGAGCAGACGGCCAGCGAGGTCTGCTCGGCGTCGCCGTCGACGCCACCGGGCAGACGTTCGCGTCGTGGACGCGGCCTGACGGCCGACTCGTCGTCGGCCAGGTTGCGCCGGGGCCGACCCGGCTTGTCTGGGAGGGCCCGTCCAGCGTCGACCGTGCCAACGGCGGCCACCTGGCGTTCCGCGACGCTCGGCTGGTCATCGGCATCGGCGACCTGTTGCAGAACGAGCGACAGGACGACCCGGCCGCGATCAATGGCAAGCTCGTGTCCCTCGACCCCGATGGGCTGCCAGGCCAGCAACCCCGGCTGGTGTCGTCGGGGTGGAACAACCCGTTCGCCTTCACGGTTCTCGATGACGGCGCCATCTGGGTCGCCGACAACTCACCCGGCGACACCGGCGAACGGCTCGTACGCGGCGACGGTGCGGACAACGACCCGATCGAGCTGCCGACGGGTACTGCACCGTCGGGCATCGACCACCTCGGCTCCGACGAACTGGTGGTCTGCGGGTACAAGAGCGGGGCGCTGCTGCGGTACCGACTGGTCGAGGGGCGCCCCCGCCTGGAAGGCACCCTCGCCACCGACTGCCGCACAGCGATCGTGATCCTCGGCGACGGTGGCGTGGTCTACGCCGCCGACGACGGCCTCCGCCTCGTCATCCCCTGATCGGTGCCGGTCAAGCCCCACGGAGCACCGCCAGCTCGTCCCGACGCAGCCCCACGTTCGAGCAGACGCCACACCGCGGCGAGCAGTGCGGCCACGAACGATCGCAGTCCGCGAGCAACGCCGCGCGAACGAGCGCCCTGTCCCCGCCCGGCCGCACCAAGGTCCCGGCGGTGATCTGGACGAAGGGTGAAGACGTCGTCGCCCCGCGCTCGGCGCCGTGCAGGTCGGAATGCTGCACGCCTTGTTCGCAGCCGGCATCCACCCTGACGTCATCGTCGGCACGTCGGTCGGCGCGTTCAACAGGGCGTGGGTCGCCGGGCGGGGCCCCGGGGCCGACATCGACGAGCTTGCCGCCGTGTGGCGCGGTCTGCGCCGCTCGGACGTGTTCCCCACCAGACTGCTCGGCGGGCTGCGCGGCTTCCATCGGGCAGACCGATCACTTCGTCCCGTCCTCGGGCCTGCGCCGACTGCTCGAGCGGGAGCTGACCTTCGGCCAGCTCGAGGATGCGTTCACGCCGATCCACGTCGTCGCCACCGACATCACGAGCGGACGCGACCACCTGCTCAGCGAAGGCGACGCGATCGACGCGATCTGCGCCAGCGCGGCGATCCCCGGCGTCTTCCCATCGGTGACCATCGACGGATGCCACCTCGTCGACGGGGGCGTGGTCAACAACTGCCCCATCTCGCACGCCGCGCGCGCGAGGCAACCACCGTGTGGGTGCTGCCGTGCGGATACGCGTGTGCCCTCGAAGCCGTGCCGCACGGGGCGCCGGCGAACGCCTTGCAGGCGATCAGCCTGCTGATCCAACAGCGACTGCGCATCGACGCCGATCGCTACGCCGACCGACTCAGCATGCGCATCGTGCCGACGTTGTGCCCGATCAAGGTCTCCCCGACGGACTTCTCGCAGGCCGGCCGCTTGATCGAGGAGTCCTCCAACCTCACGCTGCATGGCTCGTCGATCCCTCGTCGACCAGCGCCCAACCAAGTGGGCTACACGACCACGACCGTCACGGCTGACGTCCTCAGCACAGCTCCCGACAGCGCCACGACACCGCCGCCACGGCGCGGCAGCTGAACCTGTCCGGAAACGGCGCGCCGCAACGATTTGCGGTCGCGTCCTCGATCGCCGACTCGATGCGCCCCGAGCCGGCGTTCGGGGCATTGCCGTCGGCCGGCGTATGGCTAGCGTCCGGTCATGCCCACCCAAGAAGAGAAGGCGAAGCGCTTCCTGTCCCTGCACGGGGGCCCTGCGCCGCTGCTGATCCCCAATCCGTGGGACCTGGGCTCGGCCAGGATCCTCGTCGCCATGGGCTTCGAGGCGCTCGCTACGACCAGCGGCGGGTTCGCGGCCACGCTCGGGCGCGTCGACGGATCGGTTGGGCGCGACGAAGCCGTCGCCCACGCCGCTGCCATCGTCGCCGCGGTTGATGTGCCCGTGTCGGCCGATTTCGAGAACTGCTTCAGTCACGAGCCTGCCGGGGTGGCGAAGACCGTCGAACTCGGAATCGAAGCGGGGCTGGCTGGGTGCTCGGTCGAGGACTGGAGCGGCACCGACATCTACGGCATCGACCACGCCGCCGAACGGGTGGCGGCTGCGGCCGAGGTCGCCCACGGAGGTCCGGTCAAGCTTGTCCTCACCGGCCGCGCTGAGAACCACATCCACGGTAGGCAGGACCTGCCCGACACGATCGCGCGCCTCCAGCGCTACCAGGACGCCGGAGCCGATGTGCTCTTCGCTCCGGGGGTGATCGACCCGGACGACCTGCGTCGGCTGGTGAGTGATGT
>JACDGA010000246.1 GCA_013815505.1 Acidimicrobiia bacterium | reverse complement strand
ACGTCGCCCCCTGGCCGAGACCGTGCGATCGCATCACGGCGGCGAGTCGGTTCGCGCGCTCGTCGAGCTCGGCGTACGAGAGCGTCACCTGCTCCTCGCCGGGCCGATCGTCGATCACCGCCGGCTTGTCGGGGTGTGCCGCCGCGTACATGGCGAGGAGATCAGGCATACGTCGTGTTCGTAGCAGGTCCGCGGGACGGGCTGCGACCGCGAACGGACGACCTGTCATGCTCGTCTGATGCCAGCACGCACGATCAACGGCATCGCCGAGCTGAAGTCGCTCGTCGGCGAGCACCTCGGGTACAGCGACTACGTCGAGATCACGCAGGAGCGCGTCAACCTGTTCGCCGACGCCACTGACGACCACCAGTGGATCCACGTCGACGTCGAGCGGGCCGCGTCGGGACCGTTCGGCGGGCCCATCGCCCACGGATACCTCACGCTGTCGCTGGGACCGATGCTCGGACCGCAGATCTTCCGCGTCGACGGTGTCGCGATGGGCGTCAACTACGGCACCGAGAAGGTGCGCTTCCCCTCCCCCGTTCCCGTCGGCTCGAAGCTGCGCCTCGGCGCCACCCTCACCGACGTCACCGACGTCGCCGGTGGAGCGCAGATCACGATGGACTACGTGTTCGAGGTGGAGGGCGCTGCGAAGCCATCGTGCGTCGCCCAAGTGATCTTCCGTTACTACGAGTGAGCCCTGAGCCGCCCGCGGTACCGTCGCCGGCGTGACGGCCCCGTACCTCCGCTATCCCCACCTGTCCGGCGACCTCCTCACGTTCGTCGCCGCCGATGACGTCTGGCTCGCTCCCGTGGACGGCGGGCGAGCATGGCGTCTCACCGACGAGCACGCCCCGGCGATCAACCCCCGGCTGTCCCCCGAGGCAACGCACGTCGCGTGGGCAGCAGTCCGAGGACGCGGGCGCGAGGTCTTCTGCACCGAGGTCGACGGCGGTTCGATCACGCAGCTCACGTTCTGGGGCAGTCCGCAGACGAACGTGCTCGGTTGGACGGAGGACGAACGCATCCTCGTGTCGTCGGCGGCCGGCGAGCATCAGATCCGGGACTGGTGGCTGAAAGCCATCGACCTCGACGGTCACGTCGAACGGCTCGCATACGGTCCGGCGTCTGGTCTCGCCCGCACTGCGGACGGAACTGTCGTGGTCGGTTCGGCGTGGGCTCGCGAACCCGCCTACTGGAAGCGCTACCGGGGTGGAACGGCAGCGCAGCTGTGGATCGACCGAGCCGGCAGCGGGCGCTACGAGCGGCTGCTAGCCGACCTCGACGCCGGGCTGGCGTGGCCGATGTGGCTCGACGGCCGTATCGCCTTCGTCAGCGACCACGACGGCGTCGGCAACGTGTGGTCGGTAGAGGCCGACGGTGACGACCTGCGAGCCCACACGTACCACAGCGCCGACGACGGCTACGTGCGCACGGCAAGTACCGACGGCACACGCATCACGTACCACGCGCTCGGCGACGTGTTCGTGATGGACACGCTGGAGACCGAACCTCGTCGCCTGCCGATCACGCTCGGCGGTGCGCTCGCGAGCCGCGACCGCCGGCGCCTCGTGACCGACCACGAGGTCGCATCGGCCCGTCCGACCCATGACGGCGCCGGGGTCGTCGTGCAGGTGCGCGGACAGGCGTTTCATCTCACCACCCGGTCGGGTCCGGCGAGAGCGTTGGCCGCAACGGCCGGCGTCCGCGTCCGCGACGCCCAACCGCTCGGCGCCACGCCTCGCAGCGTCCACGTCAGCGACGCATCCGGCGACGACGCGATCGAAGTTGTCACCATCGACGGGACCGAGCCGCCCGGCGTGCTGGCAGCCGGGAACCTGGGCCGGGTGCTGTCGATGGCGGCGGCTCACGACGGCAGCACCGTCGCGGTCGTGTCGCACGACGGCAGGATTCTCGTCGTCGACGTGGAGTCGGGCGACGTCGACGAGGTCGGACACGGCACTCGAGGCGAGCCGACCGGGCTCGCCTTCTCTCCCGACAGCCGTTGGCTTGCCTGGTCACAGCCGGTCGGCCGTCAGTTCTCGCAGCTCCGTGCCGTCGATCTCTCCGCCGCGCCCGGCGCCCGCTCGTCGGTGGCACTCACGAGCGGACGGTTCGTCGACACGGAGCCCGTGTTCACCGGCAACGGCGACCACCTCGCCTTCTTGTCGACGAGGACGTTCGATCCGATGTACGACCGGTACGTCTTTGCGATGAGCATCCCGAGCGGCACACGCCCGTGGCTGTTGCCGCTGCGGGCCACGACCCCGTCACCGTTCGGCCCAAGCGTCGAGGGTTGGTCACTGCGTGATCCGGCGGTGCAGCCTCCGGCAGCCGACGGCGAGGGCGAACGGCCGCCGCCCGCACCTACACCGCCCGCAGCGGGACCAGCACCGCCGGTCGAGATCGAGGTCGACGGGATCGAGGAGCGCGTCGTGGCAGTCCCCGTCGCGGCCGGCGAGTACCGCTCGCTGCGCGTCGCGGACACGGCGCTGCTGTGGCTGCACGTCCCCGTGCATGGCGTGCTCGGCACCGGAGCGGCCGCCGACCGACCGCCGCGCCCTGCGCTCGAGCGCTATGACCTCACGGCGCGCAAGCACGACGTGCTCCGCGACGAGGTCGACGGGTTCGAGGTCACCGGCGACGGCGGTTACGTGTTGCTGCGCGACCGGGACAAGCTGACTGCCGTCCCCTCGGACCGGAAGGTGCCCGACGACGACCCGTCACGGATCGACGTCGACCTCACACGCATTCACGCAGAGCTCGATCCGATCGCCGAGTGGCGCCAGATGTTCGACGAGACCGTTCGCCTGATGCGCGACCACTTCTGGCGCGACGACATGGGTGGCACGGACTGGGACGCCGTCGCCGCCCGCTACCGCCCGCTCGTCGAGCGTGCCGGCGGCCACGACGACGTCGTCGACCTGCTGTGGGAGACGGTCGCCGAGCTCGGTACGTCGCACGCCTACGTGATCCCGCCCGACGATGCGTCGGCGCCCGAGGAGGTGCAGGGCCTACTCGGGGCGGACCTCGTGGTTGCTGATGACGGCACGTGGTCGATCGCCACCATCCTGCCCGGCGAGTCGTCGGATCCCCGGGCGGCGTCGCCGCTGCGCGCCGCGGGCGTCGGCGCCGAGCCGGGCGACGTCGTCACTGAGGTCGGCGGCAAGCCGGTCGATCCGGTGTTCGGGCCAGGACCCGGACTCGTCGGGACCGCGGGCTCACCGACCGAGCTGACGCTGCAGCGAGGCGACGAGCGTCGCCGGGTGGTGGTCGTGCCACTGGCGGACGACGAGCCGCTGCGCTACCAGGCATGGGTCGCCGACCGCCGGCGCTACACGGCCGAACGCACGGACAGGCGCGTCGGCTACCTCCACATCCCCGACATGATGGCCGAGGGATGGTCGCAGCTGATGCGCGACCTGACGCTCGCCATCGACTGTGAGGGCATCGTGGTCGACGTCCGCTACAACCGCGGCGGCCACCTCAGCCAGCTCGTCGCCGAGATGCTCGCGCGGAGGATCTACGGCTTCCAGATGGGACGGCACGCCGGCGCGTTCACGTACCCGGATCACGCGCCTCGTGGACCGATCGTGTTCGTTGCCAACCAGTGGTCGGGCTCCGACGGCGACATCGTCACCGCCATGGCGCAGGAGATGGGGATCGGCCCCGTCGTCGGCGTGCGAACGTGGGGTGGTGTCGTCGGCATCGACGG
>JACDGA010000041.1 GCA_013815505.1 Acidimicrobiia bacterium | reverse complement strand
CGGTGGGACAGATCCCGCCCAGACGGTCGCGGGCAGAACCCGACGGCGATGCCGTACGGTTCTCGATGGTGAGGGGTCGGACGTCGCTCGGGGTGGTCGTGGCCGTAGCGCTCGTTGCATGCGGGGATCAGGCAGCCGATGCCCCTGACCCGACGGATCCCGTGACGATCTCGGTGACGTCGCCGAGCACCACCGCACCCACGCTCACGTCACAGCCGATCCTCGCGTCGGATGCTCCACGTGCGGTGGTCGCCGAGACGGCGCCGATCCGTCCGCTCGCGGCGGGACTCAACGACGCCGGGTTCGACCTCCTCCGAACCCAGGACGCAGAGACCAACGTGGTGCTGTCGCCGTCGAGCATCGGCCACGCGCTGCTGATGGCTCGCGGCGCTGCCGATGCGCCGACAGCAGCTGCGATCGACGAGGCGTTCGGACTGCCTCGCCGATCGGACGAGGCGTGGAACGCCATCGACCAGCGCATCGCTGCCTCGCAGCGCAAGCACGTCACGATCACGATCGCCGACCGGCTATGGCCGCGGATCGGGCTGACGCCGGAGCAGGACTGGCTCGACCTGCTCGCCAGCCACCACGGCGCCGGCGTCGAGCCGCTCGACCTCGCCGGCGAGCCCGAGGCGAGCAGGAAGCGCATCAACACATGGGTCGACGAGCAGACCGAGGGCCTGATCCCCGAGCTGTTGCCGTCCGGTTCCATCGACCCGAGCTCGCTGCTGGTGCTGACCGACACCCTCTACTTCAAGGCGAGGTGGCAGACGACGTTCGGCAAGTACGGGCCGATCGACGCCACGTTCACCCGGCTCGACGGCAGCACGGTGCCGGTCGAGCTGATGCAGGAGCTCGAGCTCGGCGACCGGCGGGGCAAGGGCGACGGGTTCGTCGGTGCGGAGATCCCCTACGTCGGCGACGAGTACTCGATGCTCCTGGTCGTGCCCGACGAAGGCCGTTTCGCCGAGATCCGTGACGGGCTCGACCAGGCGATGCTCGACGAGATCGACGCCACGTTCACTACGGGTCCGTACGAGCTCCGGCTGCCGAAGTGGAAGACGAAGACGGCGACCGACCTGCTCCCCTGGCTCACCGAGCTCGGCGCGGCACCCGGTGCCTATCCGGCGATCTCGGACGATGCGTTCCTCGGTGGAGCGCAACACGCCGCCGACATCGAGGTCGACGAGTGGGGCACCGTCGCCGCTGCAGCGACGAGCCTCGAATTCCTGGTCAGTGGGGCACTCGAACCGGAGCTCGTCATCGCCGCCGACCAGCCGTTCTTCTACCTCATCCGCCATCGCGCCAGTGGCCTCGTCCTGTTCGCCGGCCAGGTCACCGACCCAACCGCCTGACACCCACCCTGTTCTGAGTCACGAACAACGCCGAGTCTCGGCGTTTGCGGTGACTCAGATCCCCGGCGCCGCTTCTGAGTCACGAACAACGTCGGGACTCGGTGTTTGCGGTGACTCAGAAGCGCTGGGTGGCGGTGTCGGGGGGCGTCTACCGTGACCACGATGTCGATTTCGATCGCGTGGTTCCGGCGCGATCTGCGGCTCTCGCACAACCCGATGCTGCGCGCAGCAGTCGACGCCGGCGACGAGGTGGTGCCGGTCTTCGTCGTCGATCCTGCGTTCTGGGGCCCGGCGGGCCGCAACCGGCGTCACTTCCTTGCCGGATGCCTGCGGTCGCTGGACGAACGGCTCGACGGGCGGCTCGTGGTCCGCAACGGCGACGCCTCTGAGGAGATCCTCCGCCTCGCCGGCGAGGTCGGCGCAACGGAGGTGCATTGCGCCGCCGATTTCGGCGTCGCCGGCCGTCGGCGCGACGACGAGGTCGCCGCAGCACTCGAGGATGCCGGCGCCGCGCTCGTGCGAACGGGATCGCCTTACGCCGTACCGCCCGACACGCTCACCACCAACAGCGGCACGCCCTTCAAGGTGTTCACCCCGTTCTCGAAGGCGTGGCGCCACCACGGATGGGAGCTGCCGATTCCGGCACCACGTTCGCTGCGCGTGCCGGACGGCGTCGACTCCGACGGCCTGCCCGACGCGCCCGAGGTCGACGCCACGCTGCCCGACCCTGGCGAGGCGGCGGCGAAGACGGCACTCGACCGCTTCCTCACCGCCGACATCGACGACTACGACCGCGCCCGCGACCTGCCGGGCGACGACCGCACGAGCCGGCTCTCGCCGTATCTCCACTTCGGGTGCATCCACCCGCGCCAGATCCTCTCCCGCATCGACCAGCGAGCGAAGGGGCACCGGGTGTTCGCCACCGAGCTGGCGTGGCGAGACTTCTACGCCGACGTGCTGTTCCACGCGCCCGAGTCGGCGTGGTCGTCGTGGAACCCGGACATGGCGGCGATGGAGGTCGACACGGGGCGGCGAGCCGACGAGCGCTTCGACGCCTGGTGCGAGGGCCGCACAGGAGTGCCGATCGTCGATGCGGGCATGCGCCAGTTGCTCGCCGAGGGCTGGATGCACAACCGGGTGCGGATGATCACCGCCAGCTACCTCGTCAAGGATCTCCACCTCGACTGGACGAGGGGCGCGCGGCACTTCATGGAGCACCTCGTCGACGGTGATCTCGCCTCCAACAATCACGGCTGGCAATGGGTCGCCGGCACCGGGACCGACGCCGCGCCCTACTTCCGTGTGTTCAATCCGGTCACGCAGGCCACCCGCTTCGACCCCGGCGGCGCATACGTCCGGCGCTGGGTGCCCGAGCTCGAACCGTTGGCCGACCGCCACGTGCACGAGCCGTCGGCATCGCCGAACGGCGTGCCGCTCGGCTACTGCGACCCGATCGTCGACCACGCCGCCGAGCGCACCGAGGCCCTCCGTCGCTACGACGCCGTGCGAGCCTCATCCCGCTGAGGTTCTGAGTGACGCTCGACGGCGTCAGGCGGCGTCGGCGGCGGCGGCGAGCTCGGGTGCCATCGACGGCGGTGGGCCGCCCGTTGCGCAGTGGACGCACTCGGCGGACTCGGCAGTGGCGGACGTGTCGGTCAGATCGGGGCGGCGCACCGTCGCCCACGACACGACCGCGGCGAGGGCGGCCATCCCTGCCGCCGCCCACATCGCCGTGTGGAAGCCGTCCGTCAGTTGTTCGCCGCCGATCGCCTCGCCGGGAACGAAACCGGCGATCACCGGAACCGCCGCCACGGCGAGCAGCTGCCCGGTCCTGGCGACAGCGTTGTTGACACCCGACGCGACACCGGCGTGATGATCGTCGACGGCGGCCAGCGCCGTCGCCGTCAGTGGGGCCACGGTGAGCGTGAGACCGAGACCGAACACGAGGACCGGCGGGAGGATGCCAGTCGCGTACCGGGTGCCGGGTTCGATCGTGGTCATCCACGCCATCCCGGCGGCAACGAGCAGAGGCCCCACCGTCATCGGGATGCGCGGACCGATGCGCGTCCCGAGCCGGCCGGCTGGCGCCGAGAGGGCGAGCATCAACACCGTGATCGGGATCGTCGCCGCGCCCGCACGAAGCGGCGAGTAGCCGAGCGGGCCCTGCAGCACGAGCCCGAGGAGGAAGAACACCACGCCCATCGCGCCGTACAAGAGCACCGTGACGACGTTGGTGCCGGCGAACGTGCGCGAGGCGAAGATGCCCAGTGGGAGCAGCGGGTCACGCAACCTCGACTCGGCGACGACGAACGCGACGCCCAGCAGGATGCCGACGACGACCACCAGCCACCGTCGCTCGGTGAGCCCCCATGTCAGCCCGGCGAGCGCGAGCGCCCCGAGGGTCGTGCCGATGAGGTCGAGGTGCGAGCCGGCGTCGGGATCGACGGTCTCGGGGACATGGCGCCGGCCGATGACCACCACGGCTGCGCCGAGCGGCACGTTGAGCAGGAAGATCCAGCGCCACGTCGCGGCGTCGACCAACCAACCGCCGACGAACGGTCCCACGGCGGCCGCGACCCCACCGAGACCCGACCACAGCCCGATCGCCGCAGCACGATCGTCGCGGCGGAACGACGCCTGCAGGATCGACAGGCTCCCCGGCGTCATCAGCGCCGCGCCGATTCCCTGTGCCACCCTCGCGAGCACGAGCAGCATCGCCGTGGGCGCGATCGCGCACAGCAGCGACGCGATCGTGAACCAGGTCGCCCCGACGAGGAACACCCGGCGCCGTCCGAGGTGGTCACCCAGCGCGCCGCCGAGCAGGATCAGCGCCGCCAGCGACAACGTGTACCCGTTGAGGATCCAGCTGAGGTCGGTGAACGAGGCGTCGAGATCGTCGCCGATCCGCGGGAGCGCGAGGTTGACGACGGTGCCGTCGAGCATCGCCATGCCCGATGCGAGCACCGTGGTGGCGACGACCCAGCGCCCCGCAGGTGACGACAGCGTCAGTGGTGAGGACTCGACGACGCTGGTCGACATCGACGCTTCACGTCGCGGTGGCCGAGACCGAGTCGACGAGCGCTCTCGCCGACTCCCGAAGCGCATCCGTCGACTCGCTCGCCGGCAGGTCGGCACCGGCTCGCTCGGCGGCCTCGACGTACCTGCGCGCGGTCGACACGGCGCCTTCGATGCCCTCGTTGCGGCGAACGATGTCGAGCGTCGCCATCCGTTCGTCGTCGCCCAGCGGCTTGCCGAGCATGGCTGCCAGCTCCGTCGCCGCAGGCAGACCGCTGGCGAGCGTGCGGATGACGGGCAGCGTGTAGACCCCCTCGACGAGGTCGTGGCCTGCCGGCTTGCCGAGCTGCTCCTCCGTGGCGGTCAGATCGAGGATGTCGTCGACGATCTGGAACACCATGCCGTAGTTGGCGCCGAGCTCGGTGAGCGCCTCGATCACGTGACGTTCGCAACCGGCGACGATGCCGCCGATGCGCGCTGCGGTGCCATAGAGCGCCGCCGTCTTGCCCTGGATCGAGCGCAGGTAGCTCTCCTCGTCTCGACCCGGGTCGTACGTGTGCCGCAGCTCTTCGATCTGTCCCTCGCACAGCCATCCGATCGTGCGGGCCAGCAGCGCCGCAACCTCGGTGCCGAGCGAGGCGGCGATCTCCGAGGCGCGGGCGAGGAGGAAGTCGCCGGCGAGGATGGCCTGGAGGTTGCCCCACTTGGCGTTGACGGTCTCGACGCCGCGACGCAGCGTCGAGTCGTCCATCACGTCGTCGTGGTAGAGCGATCCGAGGTGCACGAGTTCGCACGCGACCCCGCCCTGGACGGCGTCGTCGCCCGCCTCTCCCCCGCCCACTCGCGCCGCAGCGAGCGTCATCACGGGCCGCAGCCGCTTGCCGCCGGCAACGAGCAGATGCGAGGCGAGCTCGGTGAGGTGGGGGTCGGTGGTGATGACGGCAGCCTGCATGGCCGCCTCGACGCGCTCTCGGTCGGCGTCCATCGACGACAGCGAGAACAGCGGGGACGTCGCCGGGACCGCAGACACGACCGTCAGGTTAGGGCCCTGTCTGATCGATCGCCGCATGACTGACGGAGTCGACACCGGTCGGGCGACCGCCTCGATGCCGGTAGCGGCTGGCCCGGTCCCACGGCGACGGCAGGTGGTCGGTTCCCGGGAGCCGGGCGACGAGCCGCTCGAGCTTTCCCGGATGGACGACGGCGCGAATCGTGGTGATCTTGTCGCCGTCCACATCGAACAGCAGCGCGATCCAACCGAGGTCGCCGCACAGCACGAAACCCGGCGACTGGTTCAGCTCGATCGGCACGACGAACAGCTCGCCAGAGCGGCGCGACAGGTTGGTGAGGTAGCGCCCCGCTCGCTGCCGGCCGACGACCGGGCGGATGGATGCGTAGACGACGCCGCCGCCGTCACTGACGACCGTCACGTCCGGTGCGAGACAGGCGAGGAACGCCTCGAGGTCGCCGCCGGCACCGGCGGCGAGGAAGCGCTCGGCGACCTGGCGGGCGGCGGCACGATCCTCCTCGCGCCGGGCTCGCGGCACCTGTACGTGCACCCGCGCGCGGCGCAGCGCCTGGCGTGAGGCCACGACGCTGCGCTCGAGCATCGCCGCGATCTCGTCGTGCGGGTGGCCCATCACATCGTGCAGCACGAAGACGGCGCGCTCGAGCGGTGTCAGCCGTTCGAGCAGCAACAAGAAGCCCATCGTCAGGGTGTCGTCGCGGTCGGCGATCACGTCGGGCGCGTCGTCGGTTGCCACGGGTTCGGGCAGCCACACGCCCGGGTAGCGCTCGCGCCGCATCCGCGCCGACTTGAGCACGTCGAGCGCCCGTCGCGATGTCACCGACATCAGCCACGCCTCGGGCACCCGCACGGCCTCGCGGTCGGACCGCATCCATCGTTCCGCCACGTCACCGACGACGTCTTCCGCCTCCGCCATCGTGCCGAGCATCCGGTACGCGACCGCGATCAGTCGCGGCCGCAGGGCCTCGAACGTCGCCGCGTCCCGGTCGCTGTCGACGTCGGTCACGCCGCGACGGCCTCTCTCGCGGTCGCGATCGAGCCAGCCGTCATGACAGCCGCAGCATCTTGGCCCGACCGCATCGCGGCGTCGGCGAGCATGCCGCTCGGGCCGACCCAGTCGCCGGCGATGGCGAGCCCTCGCACGCCCGGCGCGTCGGCGGCCACACGGCCTTGCGAGCCCGTCGTGGCCGGACGGGGGTGGTCGCCGCTGACGAGCGATCGCGGCACGTAGCGGACGTCGACGACGTGATCGCGCCAACCCGGCTGGGCGACGTCGAGCACGTGCTCGAGTTCGGGTCGGTGATCGCGGCGCTCCTCGCCCGGTACGAGGTAGCGGCCGACGTGGATCACGGCGCCACCGTTCGGCGCGACTCGGGCGACGTCGGACTGGACCGTGAGGTACACGGGCCGGTCGATGCCGAGGATGTTCGGGTGGGCGGCTGCGGGGAGCGGGCGCAGCGCGACATCGAGGTGCGCCATCCGCAGCGGCACCATGTCGTCCACGGCGTCGGCGAGGCGCGCCGCAGCCGGTCCGTCGAGCAGGCCGAGCGCGTGGCGCGGATCGTTCACGGCAACAACCACACCGGCGGCCGGAAGCGTCGTGCCGTCGGCGAGGCGCACGGCGTGTACCTGATCATCGTGCTCTACAGCGGCGGCGGCGACACCGGTGCGGATCTCACCTCCGTGCCGGCGGACCTGGACGGCCAGCCCGTGCACGAGCGTCGTCCAGCCGCCGTCGATGTAGCGGACGCCGCGTGTCGTCGCCGCCCGCAGCTGCATCGCCGCAGCTCCGGCGTCGAGTAGGTCGCGATCGGCGGAGTAGGTCGCCGTGCGCAGGACGGAGGCGGCGACGGCCAGTGCGCCGGGGTCGGAGAGCGTGTCGTGGATCCACTCCGACGTGGTGACCCCGGCGAGACGGTCGGCACCGCGGCGGCCACGACCGGTGATGAGTCCCATCAGCCGCCGACGCTGGCGCACCTCGCGCTGCAGGAACCGCATCGCCGGCACGACCTGTTCGCCGGCGAGGACGCCGGAGCGATGGAGGCGAGGACGCCGGCCCGGTGCGCCGACGCCGAGGTCGCGCAGCACGGCACTCGCTCCGCCGCCGATGTACAGGGCGTGGGGACCGAGGTTGAGGTCGAAGCCGTCGTGGTGGCGAGTTCTGGCGCGACCGCCGAGCTGCGACGCGCCCTCGATCACCACGACACTGCGGCCGTCGCGGGCGAGCGTTGCAGCAGCGGTCAGCCCTGCGAGGCCGCCGCCGATGACGATGGTGGGAAGTGTGTCCATGCCATCTCGACGATTCACCGTAGGACAACGTGACGTCGACCGAAGGGCCGACGAGCCCGCCAGTGGCTCGTCGGGCGTCGCGCCGCCAGGCGCAGCCCGACAGCCGAGAGCAGCCGAAGCGAAGCGGAGGCCAGTCGAGGCACCCGGTCGGTAGAGTGATCTTCTGTCGTCCACATGACTGTGTGAAAGGACGTCCATGTTCGAACGCTTCACCGATCGGGCCCGCCGGGTCGTCGTCCTCGCTCAGGAAGAGGCGCGCCTGCTCAACCACTCCTACATCGGAACAGAGCACATCCTGCTCGGTCTGATCCACGAGGGCGAGGGCATCGCCGCCAAGGCCTTGGAAAGCCTTGGCATCTCGCTCGAGGCCGTGCGCAACCAAGTCGAGGAGATCATCGGCCAGGGCGGCTCGTCGCCGTCGGGTCACATCCCCTTCACACCACGCGCCAAGAAGGTGCTCGAGCTCTCACTGCGCGAGGCACTCCAGCTCGGCCACAACTACATCGGCACCGAGCACATCCTCCTCGGCCTCATCCGTGAGGGCGAGGGCGTCGCCGCCCAGGTGCTCGTCAAGCTCGGCGCCGATCTCAGCCGCGTCCGCCAGCAGGTGATCCAGCTCCTCTCGGGTTACCAGGGCCCCACCGGTCAGACCGAGGGCGCCCCGTCGGCAGGCGCCGGCGTCGGCCCGGGCGGCGGCGGCAAGGACGAGCCCGGGTCCGAGAAGGGCGGCAGCCAGATCCTCGACCAGTTCGGGAGCAACCTGACGCAGATGGCCTACGAGCACAAGCTCGATCCCGTCATCGGCCGCACCCGCGAGCTCGAGCGCGTGATGCAGATCCTCTCGCGCCGCACAAAGAACAACCCCGTGCTCATCGGCGAACCCGGTGTCGGCAAGACGGCCATCGTCGCCGGCCTGGCGCAGATGATCGTCAACAACGACGTGCCCGACACGCTCCACGGCAAGCAGCTCTACACGCTCGACCTCGGTGCGCTGGTTGCCGGCAGTCGCTACCGCGGCGACTTCGAGGAGCGCCTCAAGAAGGTGCTCAAGGAGATCAAGTCCCGCGGCGACATCCTGCTGTTCATCGACGAGATCCACACGCTCGTCGGTGCCGGCGCCGCGGAGGGCGCCATCGACGCGGCGTCGATCCTGAAGCCGATGCTCGCCCGCGGCGAGCTGCAGACCATTGGCGCCACCACGCTCGACGAGTACCGCAAGTACGTCGAGAAGGACGCCGCGCTCGAGCGCCGTTTCCAGCCGGTGCGCGTTGAGGAGCCGACGCTCGCCCACACGATCGAGATCCTGAAGGGACTGCGCGACCAGTACGAGTCGCACCACAAGGTGACCATCACGGACCAGGCACTCGTCGCTGCGGCCAACCTCGCCGACCGCTACATCTCCGACCGTCACCTCCCCGACAAGGCGATCGACCTCATCGACGAGGCCGGCAGCCGCCTGCGCATCAAGCGAATGGCCACGCCACCCGACCTGCGCGAGGTCGAGCAGAAGCTCACGGAGGTGCAGGAGGCGAAGAAGGCCGCCGTCGAGGAGCAGCAGTTCGAAGAAGCCGGTCGCCTGCGCGACCAGGAGAAGGCGCTGCTCGAGGAGAAGGCGTCGAAGGAGGCAGAGGTTCGCGCAGAGGGCGTCGACCTGTTCGACGAGGTCGACGAGGAAGCGGTCGCCGAGGTGCTCAGCATCTGGACCGGCATCCCCGTCTACAAGCTCACCGAGGAGGAGACCGAGAAGCTCCTCAACATGGAAGCCGAGCTGCACAAGCGGATCATCGGCCAGGACAACGCGCTCGGCGCGGTGTCGCAGTCGATCCGGCGCACCCGGGCGGGTCTCAAGGATCCCAAGCGCCCGAGCGGCTCGTTCATCTTCCTCGGACCCACCGGCACCGGCAAGACCGAGCTCGCCAAGACGCTCGCCGACTTCCTGTTCGGCGACGACAAGGCGCTCATCACGCTCGACATGTCCGAGTACATGGAGAAGCACA
>JACDGA010000245.1 GCA_013815505.1 Acidimicrobiia bacterium | reverse complement strand
TACGCCTCGGGGACGTCCACTCCGGGAACGACGGGCAGCACGACGGACGACGGTGATTCGCCACCCGTGTGCACCGACACGCGCTCGCCGTCGCTGATCGTGTCGAACACCCACACGGCGCGGTTGTTGCCTGGCGCGTCGACCGACAGGCGCAATCGCGAACCGGCCCGGAAGGCGTGGGCGAACGGGAAGATCTCGACTCGTACCGGTGTCGGCTCGCCGCTGATGAGTGGCGCAGCATCGTCCTCGAGATGGGTCTGGACGGGCTGCAGCTCGCTGCTCGCCGCCTCGTCGAGCGCTCGATGGCTGGCTCGCAGCCACCCGCTCTGGACGTACACCTCTTGGCCGTCGGGTCGGATCTCGCTCAACGTGACCTCGAGGTCGGTGTCGTCCTCGTCTGACGAGATCCACAGGTCGGCCGACGCCGACCCGATCATCGTCGTCGTCTCCTCGAGCGGCGCCGTGGCGAACGATGCCGCCGTACCCTTCGGGTTCTGTCGCCAGTCCCACTTCACGTCGGGCCGCCACAGCGCGTCGTCGGCCCCCGTCATGAACGTGTCGGGGAGCGCGTCGGGGTTTGCGCGGTAGGGCACGGCGCCGTCGACGGCGGACGCCTCCTCGTCGAGCGTGCCGTCGACACCGAGGAACCACCGGGTCGGCTCGACCTCCGGCACTGGCCAGGCGTCGACCTTGTGCGAGAACCGCGGGTTGGGCGAGCCGGGTTCGGCGCCGTTGGCGCCACCCTGCTCGAACAACACCTCGATCGGTGGTTCGGACTCGAACTCGGCGAGCGCCTCCTCGTACGACATCCCGGCGAAGCGGTCCTTGCCCGGCAGGCGGAAGTCGTCGGTACCGAACACGGCACTGCCGAGCGTTGGCGCGATCGCGCGCAGCACCCCGAGGTTCGGGGTCCGGCGAGCCACGTAGAGGTCGAGGAACTCGGCGAGCCGTGGTGCGACGCCGGCCGACAGCGACTCGGTGTGGGCGCCGTTGACGAGCGAGGCGTAGAAGTGCGGTGAGCCCGTGAACTTGTCGAGCATCGTGGGGAAGCGGCCACCTGTCTGCTCGTCCTGCCACGATCCGGCGAGGAAGACGGGGACGTCGATCTGGTCGACGAACGTCCGCGGCGCGAGCGGGTCGCCGAGCTCCGCCGTGTAGTACGGGTTGTCACGCACCTCGCCGACGAGGTCGGGGTTCTGCAGCCGGAGTCGCTGGTTGTCCTCGCACGTCTCGTCGCCCTCGTCGATGCGCGTCGACGTCCACTCCTGGCCCTCGGGCTTCGTCTCGGCGAGGCGCTCGGCGGTCCACTCCAGGGCGAAACCGGTGTTGAGGATGCCGCCCGGATACAGCGTCGAGCGGAAGCTGTCGTCGAGCACGCTCAGCGGTGTGATGGCGGCGAGGCTCGGCGGGTTCGACTGACCGACGAACAGCTGCGAGATCCCGGGATACGAGATGCCGACCATGCCGACCTCGTTGAACTTCACCCACGGCTGGGCGGCGATGGTCTCGATCGCGTCATAGCCGTCGCTCACCTGCGCCGGCTCGAAGAACCGCCACGAGCCGCCGCTGCAGCCACTGCCGCGCATGTTGATGCCGACGTAGGCGTAGCCGAGCGTGGAGAACAGCAGCGAGAAGGCGTCACCGCCGGGGTCGCTCGGCGCGTAGCCGGAGTACTCGACGACGGTGGGGAACGGGCCTTCGCCGCCGGGCAGCACGACGTTGACGCTCAGCGTCGTGCCGTCGCGAGCCTTCATGTACCCGAACCACTGCTTCTGGCGCTTCGGGTTGATCTTCTGTTCGGCGTAGAAGTCCGGCTCGGCGACGTCGTCGACGCCCGGCACCGTCAGCACGCCGGTGGCTGCGGCGTCGCTGCGCACGACGTAGTCGCCGGGATCGAGCCCGCGGAACAGCAACGAGCCGAAGCGGTCGACGGTTCCCTCGTCCAATGGTTCGTCCTCGCCGGCACGCCCGACTTCGAGTCGGTCGTCGGGTCGGGCGTCGACGATGGCGATCTGGTTCGTGCCCGGACGCGTGCCGAACGACGCCGACGGCAGCGCCTCGCTCGTTGGCGGCACGGTGGACGCAGATGTGGACGGCGCAGTGGACGGAGCGGTCGACGACGCCGGCGGCATGCTCGATGTGCCGCCGGTCGTCGGCGTGACGCCGGTCGTCGAGCTCGCGGATGTAGCCGCCGACGTCGAGCCTGCCGCGCTCGACTCGGTGGACCCGCCGTCGTCGGAGCACGACGAGGCGACGATCGATCCGACGAGGACGACGGCGAGCAACGGACGGCGCATGACGTGATGATGACACAGGTGCGTGTCGCGGCGACCGGCGGGGGTTGCCGCCCGGTGACGACGTTCCGGGGTTCGAGGGCGCCCGGATCGGGTACGCACGCCGGTATGAGTTCCGCCGAGCATCCCGACCCCGACCGCCTACTCGCCACCTATCTACAGGACCATCGGGCGGGCGCAGCAGCAGGCTTGGCACTCGCCCAGCGGTGCGCCCGATCCAACGAGGGCACCCCGCTCGGCGACGTCCTCACCGAGATCGCCCGCGAGATCGACGAGGACCGCCAAGCGCTCGACGACATCATGGGACGTCTCGACGTGTCCGAGAGCCAGCTCAAGTCGCTCGGCGCGCGCGCCGGCGAGCTCGTCGGGCGAGTCAAGACGAACGGTGTGCTGACGGGCTACTCGCCGTCGAGCAGAGTGGTCGAGCTCGAGGGCTTGCTCGCCGGTGTGTCAGGCAAGCGTCGGTTGTGGGCGTCGCTCTCGGCGACCGCATCGACTCGACCCGAACTCGACGAGGCCGAGCTGCGCGCGCTGTTCGCCAGAGCAACATCGCAGATCGAGCGTCTCGAGGCCGAGCACGACCGCGCTGCTGCGTCCGCCTTCGCTAGGGCTGGAACAACACCTTGATCGCGCCATCCTCTTTCTTCTGGAACATCGAGTAGGCGTCGCCGGCGAATGCCGGTTGGGAAGCCCAACCGGCGGGTACTCCTTTCTTTGTGCCCACCAAGCGATCCACCACGCCGCCCGACGCAATTCGCGTCCTCAAGGACGACCACGCGGAGGTGGAGCAACTGTTCAAGCGGTTCGAGCAGCTCGGTCCGAAGGCGTCGGCGACGAAGCGCAAGGTTGCCGATCGCGTGATCGAGGCGCTGTCGGTGCACGCCGGCATCGAGGAGACCGTGCTCTACCCGGCCATCCGGGCACAGATGCCCGATGCGGAATCCGACGTGCTGGAGGCGCTCGAGGAGCACCATCTCGTCAAGTCCGTCTTGGCCGAGCTCGAGCGCACGGCGCCCGACGACGAGCGCTTCGTGCCGAAGATGACCGTGCTGATGGAGAACGTGCGACACCACGTCAAGGAGGAAGAGCGCGATCTGTTCAAGCAGATGCGGGCGTCGATGTCGAAGGGCGACCTCACCGACCTCGGCACCGCATTGCGCGGGGCGAGGAAGACCGCTCCGAAGCGCCCGCACCCGCACGCTTCCGACACGCCCCCAGGCAACCTCGTCGCCACCGCGATCACCGCGCCACTCGACGCCGCACTGGCGATCGGTGAGACCGCCGCCAACGCCGTACGCTCCCGCGGCCGCTCGTAGTCGCGTCGCGGCGCTGGTGAGTGAACGAGCGAGTTCGTCGCGATCGCGGAACCTGAGGACTGATTCCGATTCGATCTGGGCACCGTCGCCCTCGAACGCGAACGTGTAGCGGTACGTGAC
>JACDGA010000244.1 GCA_013815505.1 Acidimicrobiia bacterium | reverse complement strand
GAATCGGTGAGTGGCGCCGGCGCCGAGCTGCTCGCCTCGACGGGCACGAGGATGTTCGTGATCGACGCGGCACTCGCGACGTCGCTCGTCGAGGGCGGCGACGTGCCGGCGGGTCGCACGATGCGAACACCACTCGGGCTCGACGCGCTCAGCACGCTCGCCGTCGACGACGAGATCGCCAGCCTCCTCGAACCGGACGGCGACACGAGCGACGACCTCGACGATTCCGTGCGCCTGCTGAGCTGGCTCCTCATCGACGCTCCACCCGGCGCCCGCCACGGCGTCGTGCTGACGACCCCGGACCTCGGCGTACCCGACGGCCGGCTTCTCACCCGCATGGCCGACCTGGTCGGCGACGCCACCGGGGCCACGTTCACGCAGCTGTCCGGACTTCCCGGTGTGACCGACGAAGACCTCGTGTCCACGATCGCGCTCCCGACGCAGGCCGGGGTCGATCTGCGAGGGCGAGTCGCCACGGTCGACGCCGCACGCATCGCCGCCGCCGACGTCGCCTCGATGCTCCCCCCTGAAGACCTCCGCCCGCTGCGCTGGGCGGGCCAGCTCGACGACCTGCTGACGACGACGATCGACGACACGCAAGCGGCGGCCGAGATCGCCACACTCGAGGCAGAGGCCGCGGCGATCAAGGGCGCCATCGTCGCGCCGGCGGGCTTCTCGTTCACGCTGACCAGCCGCGACGAGGAACTGCAGATCCGGGTCACCAACAGCGGGCCCACTGCGCTCGACGTGGTGGTCGTGCCGTCCTCGCCGCGCCTGCAGTTCCCCCAAGGCCCCCAGCAGGTCACGGTCCCCGCCGAAGACAGCGTCCTCGTGCCCATCGCCGTCAGCACCCGCACCAACGGGACGTCGTCGGCGTTCATCAACCTGCGCACGCCGCTCGGCACCGAGCTCACTCCCCCCGTCGTCCTGACCGCGCACATCCGCGCCTTCACCGGCCTCGGTCAGCTCGTCACCGGTGGCGCGCTGCTCGTGTTGCTCACGTGGTGGGCCAGCCACCTGCGCGCCAACCGGCGGGCGCGACGCCTCCGCTTCGGCGCTGCGGGTCACTCGGCGGCCGACACCGAGCTCGACATGTCGCCCGACGCCGCAGAGGCCGCCATTGCACGGCCGGCCGACAAGGCCGCCACGACAACGCCGGGCGACGAGGTCGACGACGACGATGGATAGGATCGCCGACTCGTGAGCATCCGCATCGTCACCGACTCGTCCTGCGATCTCCCCGACGAGCTCGTGCAGCAGTGGGGCATCGAGATCGTCCCGCTCACCATCCGCTTCGGCGACGACGAGTACCTCGACCGCGTCGAGCTGCCCACCGACGAGTTCTGGCGCAAGTGCGCCGTCACCGACGTGCTGCCCACAACCGCTGCGCCGTCGACCGGCCAGTTCGCCGAGGCGTACACCCGGCTGCGCGAGGAGGGTGCCGACGGCATCGTCGTCGTCACGCTGTCGTCGGAGATCTCTGCCACGTACCAGTCGGCCGAGCTCGCCGCCCGTGAGCACACAGGCGGCGCGATCCGCACGCTCGACAGCCGCACAACGACGCTCGGCCTCGGCATGATCGCGCTCGCCGCCGCCCGACGCGCCCAGCAGGGCGACGACATCGACACCATCGCCGCACTCGTGGACGACGTGTCGACGAGAACCCGGGTGTTCGGGGCCATCGACACGCTCGACAACCTGAAGAAGAGCGGCCGCGTCAGCAACGCGAAGGCGATGTTCGCCACGGCGCTGTCCATCAAGCCGCTGATCGAGGTGCGCGACGGACTCGTCCAGCAGGCGGGACGCCAGCGCACGCGCTCGAAGTCGCTCGCGCACGTCGTCAACCGCCTCGAGGAGTTCAAAGGCAGGATCGACAACCTCGCCGTCCTCCACGCCGACTGCGACGACATCGACGAGTTCGTGGCAATGGTGGAGCCGTACGCCGAGGGGGAACTCGTGATCGGCACCATCGGGCCCGTCGTCGGCAGCCACACCGGCAAGGGCACCATCGGCGTCGCCTTCCAGGAGCGCACCGCCTGATTGACCGAATCTCGCCGATGCCCGCAACTAGCGTCAGCGACGGATCATCATGAGCGGCCCAAGGAAATGACCGAGGTGTCGGACGAGCGCGTCACCGTGCTGGGCAACCGCTACCGCCTCCAACGCCGTCTCGGCCAGGGAGGGATGTCGGAGGTCTGGCTCGCCACCGACCTCGCGCTCGACCGCCGCGTCGCCGTGAAGTGGCTCAAGCCGACGCTCGCCACCGATCCCGTGGTCGCCGAGCGGTTCCGCCGCGAGGCAATCGCCGTCGCCCGCCTCAACCACCCCAACATCGTCGCCGTGCACGACGCGTTCGAGCACGACGGCCGCCAGGCGGTCGTCATGCAGCTCGTCGACGGCAAGAGCCTGCGCCAGCTACTCGACGTGCAGACCCGGCTGTCACCCGAGCTCACGACCCACATCGGGTCGTGCGTCGCCGTCGCGCTCGACGCAGCACACCGCGCCGGCATCGTCCACCGCGACGTCAAGCCGGCCAACATCCTCCTCACCGCCGACGGTCGCGTGATGCTCACCGACTTCGGCATCGCCAAGGGCCTCGACAGCAGCGACGATGACCTCACGAGTCCCAACGTGATGATGGGCACGGCGAAGTACCTCTCGCCCGAGCAGGTGCGCGGCCGCAAACTCGACGGGCGCGCGGACCTGTATTCGTTGGGGCTCGTGCTCTACGAGTGCCTCGCCGGGCGCGTCCCGTTTCTCGGCGAGACCGACGCCGACACCGCGCTCGCCCGGTTGCAGCGAGACCCCACCGACCTCACACGGCTGCGACCCACCGTGCCGCGAGGACTCGTCGTGCTCGTGCACCGACTGCTCTCGCGCAACCCCAACCAGCGCCCGACCACCGGCGCCGACCTGCGCGACGAGCTTGCCCGCATCGGCGGCGAGCTGCCTGTCGACCTCGACGGCACACCGGCCAACACGACCGCGCCGTCAGCGATGGATCACGCCGTTCGTGCCATGTCGGCGAGCGGGACGGCCGGGAAGTCCGGGACAGCCACGACGCCGATTCCCGGCGAGCCCACCACGTCACGCACACGCACGATGTCGCCACGCGACCACACCCCGTCGAAGGCCATCCGCGCCAAGCCGGGGCGCGGACTGCAGCAGCGCTACCTGCCGTCGGCCATCGTCGTCGGGGTGCTGCTCGCCGTCGCGCTCGTCGTGTCCGTCGTGCTCTGGTTCGTCCTCGGAACCGACGACGCCGGCGACGGCTCCACCGTGCCCACCGCACCCGCGCCCACCACACCGGGCGCGACGGACGCGAGTGATGCGACTGCGCCGGGCAACACGTCCGACGACGGCACCGCTGCGCCGGCTCCGGCCGGCATCGCCCAGGTCACGGCGTTCGATCCCGCAGGCACCGACGGCGAGAACGACGGCCTCGCCCCCGACGCGCTCGCCGACGACGACAGCGCCACCGAGTGGCAGACCGTCTGCTACGCCGATCGGTTCATGGGCAAGCCCGGCGTCGGCCTCGTCCTCGACCTCGAACGCCCGTCGACGGGCACGCTCACGTTCGACGTCGCGAGCGACCGCTACCAGGTCGACGTCTTCGCCTCCAACGCCCCTCGCTCCCCCGACTCGATCGACGCATGGGGCGCGCCCATCACAGACACCGCCGCCGGCACCGCGCCGACGTCCATCTCGGTCGACGTGCGCCGTGACGCAC
>JACDGA010000243.1 GCA_013815505.1 Acidimicrobiia bacterium | reverse complement strand
GAGGTGCAGGCCGCCGAGGTGCAGGCCACCGAGGAACAGAACACTGCAACCAGCGACGACTCGTCGTCGGATGACGCAACGACCTCGACCGGCACGCCCGACTCCGGCGGCAGCGACTCCGGCGGCAGCGACTCCAGCAATGACGGTGACGATGACGACGACTCGGGTGGCGACGGCGGCACGGCGCCGCAGCCGTACGCTCCGCCGCCTGCTCCGCCGCCACCACCGGTGCAGAACGGACCGTCGTCGAAGGCGCAGATCGCCATCAACGCCGCGATGTCCGAGCTCGGTACACCGTGGGTGTTCGCGATGGCGCAGCCCGGCGTCGGCTTCGACTGCTCGGGTCTCACTTCATGGGCATGGGCGAAGGCAGGCGTCAGCATGCCGCACCAGTCGGCACAGCAGTACGCATCGCTGCCGCACGTCCCCGTCTCTCAGGCCCAGCCCGGTGACCTGCTGTTCTATTACAGCCCCATCAGCCACGTGGGCATCTACCTCGGCAACGGACAGCTCGTCCACTCGCCCAACAGCTCGACGACGGTCAAGGTCGCGTCGGTCAGTTGGGAAAACGTGGTCGGCGCCGCCCGACCCGGCTGACGCACAAGCGACGTGTCGTCGCCCGCCGAGATCCCCGGCATCGACGCGGCAGTCGTCGGCCGTTGGCTCAGCGACCACGTCGATGGCGCGACGGCTCCGTTCACGTTCGAGCGGATCACCGGCGGCCGCTCCAACCTGACGTACACGGTCGTCGCAGGCGACGGGGCGCGGTTCATTCTGCGTCGCCCTCCGCTCGGCAACGTGCTGGCGACGGCGCACGACATGGCGCGAGAGCACCGCATCATCTCGGCCGTGCACCCCACAGGCGTGCCCGTTCCCGAGCCGCTCGGCCTCTGCCTCGACGAGTCCGTCACGGGCGCCCCGTTCTACGTGATGTCCTACGTCGACGGAACGGTGCTCGACGGTCCCGACAAGGTGGCGTCGATGTCGCACGAGCAGCGCCGGCGGAGCGCCGAGCACCTCGTCGACGTGCTCGCCGACCTGCACGCCGTTGACGTCGACGAGTGCGGCCTCGGCGATCTCGCCCGCCGCGAGGGGTACGTCGAGCGCCAGCTGCGGCGGTGGAGCGCGCAGTGGGAGTCGTCGAAGACCCGCGAGGTGCCGGCCGTGGAGGTCGTCGCAGCCGCGCTCTCGGCAGCCGTGCCCGAGCAGCAGGCGGTCGCCATCGCGCACGGTGACTACCGGTTCGGCAACTGCATCGTCGACACGACGAACGCATCCGTGGAAGCCGTGCTCGACTGGGAGCTGTGCACGCTCGGCGATCCGCTCGCCGACGTCGGGTACCTCGGCGTGTACTGGGGCGGCGACGTCGATGCGGGACCGGGTCACCCCAACGACCCGACGCACGAGCCGGGCTTCCCGCCCTACCGTGACGTGCTCGAGCGGTACGCAGAGCGCAGCGGACTCGACGTGGACAGCATTGGCTACTACGTCGCTTTCTCGGCGTGGCGGCTGGCTGTCATCAGCGAGGGCGTGTACGCCCGCTACCGCGCCGGGGTGATGGGCGACATCGACCCCGCAATCGTGGCGATGTTCGAGGCCAGCACCGTGACGCTGGCCGACCGGGCGCTCGCGGCGCTCAGCGCTTGACGACGCCGACGTCGTGCGACGACGTCGACGCCGAGTCGGTGCGCCGCTCGTCGATGTAGTTGCCGGCGATCAGCGTCTGCATGGCATCGGCGTCGTCGAACGAGACGCCGACGGGGTCGCCACCCGTCGCGACCACCTGCACCTGCTCGCGGAACTGACGTCGCACCAGTGACACGCCGCGATCGGACGTGGCGAGGTGCTCTTCGGTGTGCAGCGTGATCGCACCCTGGCCCACCTGGGTCTCGTAGTCGCCCGGGAACCGCTGGTGCTCCTCATCTGCGAGGTCGAACCAGCTGCGGTCGCCGTCGTAGAGCGGCAGGCCCTGGGCCGGCTGGTCGCGACGCTTGCGCAGCATCGCGTAGACCCTGGTATGCGTGTCGTCGATCGGCTGCGCCCACGACAGGTTGTTCGTCTTACCGAGCACCGTGAGCGTCGGTGTCGGGATCACCCTCAAGGTGGGGAAGCGAACCTCGGTCACGCGGTGCAGCGTCGTGCCGTCGGGCAGATCGCGGTCCTGTGTGGCGGTGACGCCCCACGGTTGGCGTTGCCAGGCGATCTCGGGCCAGATCTCGAGCCGGGGGTCGAACTGATGGCCGCTGATCGCGTTGTGGAGGATGAAGACGTGGTACGGGTCCATCGCGTTCTCGTGCGTCTGGAACCAGTTGCACGGCGCGATGCTCGGTCCGCCGAAGGCGAAGTGATCGACGACCACGATCTCCTCGTCGTCGCCGAGGTCCTCGAAGATGTCGTAGCGCGGGAACACTGGCTGGCGCTCGGCAGGACCGAGGTAGGCGAACACGAGTCCGTGGTACTCGACGACCGGGTACCACGGCTGGCGGTAGGAGCCCTTGTTGCGTCCACGTCCCGGCTCGCACGGCTGGTCGAGGCACTGGCCGTCGGCGGCGAACAGCCATCCGTGGTACGGGCATCGGATTCCGTCGTCCTCGACGCGGCCGTAGTAGAGCGTCGTACCCCGGTGGCAGCAGCGCGGGGTCAGCAGCCCGGCGACGCCGCTCCCGTCGCGGTAGAGCACGAGATCCTCCCCGAGGAGGCGCACCGCGCACGGCGTCGGCGTCGCGTCGCTCGAGCGCGCCACGGGATGCCAGTAGCGCCGGAGCAGCTCGCCCGCGGGGGTGCCGGCAGCCACCTGGACGAGGGCTGCGTCCGAGGTGCCGGCCGTGCGACCGTACGCCCTCCCGTCGTTGTCGCTTTCCACCGACTCAGTGTCCCACGGTCGCGGGCCGTCAGCCGTGCCGGCCGTCACCGGTGGCGATGGTGCCGTCGATTCGACCGCTGAGGAACTCGGTTGCAGTGATCGGCTCGTATCGGCACGGCCGCTGCGCCGTCACGCACGATGGGATGCACTCGACGATCGTGTCTGGATCGGGGTTGACGAACAGTGGGATCGAGTAGCGCTCGGCACGGTTGCCGCCGACCACCCGGTGCGGTGTCGAGGCATAGCGGCCGTTGGTCCAGCGGGCGAGCATGTCACCGAGGTTGACGACGAGGCTGCTCTCCGGCGCGATGACGGCGGTCCAGTCCTCGTTTCCGGTGCGCGTCTCGAGCCCGGGCACGCCATCGGTGGCGAGCAGCGTGATCGCGCCGTAGTCCGTGTGCGCACCCGTCGGCAGCGCCTCGCTGCGGGATCCGTCGTTGCTCGTGGACGGGTAGCGGAGCATCCGCAAGAAGCACTCCGGTTGCCGCATCCGGGAGGCAAAGAACGACGGCTCGACGTCGAGCGCGACGGCGATGGCACGCAGAAGCACCTCGGCCACACCGAGCGCCTCGCGCTGGTAGTCGAGCACGGCAGTGCGGAAGCCAGAAACGTCGGGCCACCGTCCGCTGCGGTCGAAGCCGATGTCGAACATCTCCTTGTCCCCGGTCCGCGAGGCGCCGAGGGGCACGTAGCCGTTGCGGTCGTCGCGCATGGCGACCGCGAGCTTGGCGTCGGGCGGCATGGCGAAGAATCGTCTCGCGGCGTCGAACACGGCATTCATCTGCTCGTCGACGCCATGTCCGACGACGACGAAGAAACCCGACTCGACGCACGCTGCGTCGAGTCGGGCGACGAGCTCGGACCCGT
>JACDGA010000040.1 GCA_013815505.1 Acidimicrobiia bacterium | reverse complement strand
CCCGACAGGCCAACACGGCCGAGAGAGAAAGGAACGTCGCACCCATGGACAACGCCCTCGGAGAGTCCCAGACCATCGTGCTGCTCGGTGGCACGAGCGAGATCGGCAGAGCCATCGTGGCGAAGCTGCTCTCGCCGAGCACGACGACGCTCGTCCTCGCCTGCCGCCGCCCGGGCGAGGCCAACTCGACGGCGTTCGAGCGGGACGGGCTCACCGTCGACGTCGTCGCCTTCGAGGGCGCCGACACAGCGAGCCATGAGCCGCTCGTCGCCTCACTGGTCGAGCGCCACGGCGACCTCGACGTCGTGATCGTCGCGTTCGGTGTGCTGGGCGACCAGGAACAGTTCGACAGCGACACGGCCGCCGCCGTCGAGGCCGTCCACGTCAACTACACGGGCGCCGTGTCCTCTTCGCTCGCCGTGGCGTCACAGTTCCGGCGCCAGGGCCACGGACGGCTCGTGATCATGTCGAGCGTTGCCGGCGAGCGTGTCCGCAAGGCGAACTACGTCTACGGCTCGTCGAAGGCGGGACTCGACGGGTTCGCCCAGGGCCTCGCCGACTCGCTGCAGGGCAGCGGTGCCTCGGTGCTCGTCGTTCGCCCCGGCTTCGTGCACTCGAAGATGACCGAGAACCGCGAGCCGGCACCGTTCGCGACGACGCCGGACAAGGTTGCCGACGACACCGTCAAGGCGTTGCGGTCCGGCCGCCACACGGTGTGGTCACCGCCGATACTGCGCCCCGTGTTCAGCGTCTTGCGCCACGTTCCACGGGGGTTGTTCCGTCGACTTCCGCTGGGCTGATGCCCATGCCGTTGCCCTTGCCGCAGTTGCGGAACAGCATCACGGCCGGTCGCCCGCGGTTGTAGTCCTCGACGTACTTGCCGACCAGGCAGAAGCGGTTCGCCATCACCCGGTTCGGCTTCTGGGATCGTGACTCCGACGAGGTGTTGGGCTCGGCCCAGTCGAGCCAGTACGTCGTCAGCAGAACCCAGTCGGCTCGTGCGACCTCCCGGGCGAGCCCTGATCCCGCGGCGTCGGCGACGCCGGGATCCATCTCGATGAAGTACGTGCCCGCATCGAGCTCGGGGAACATCCAGTACACGAACGCCTCGCTGTAGTACGTGCGGCTGAGATCCGCCGGGCCCACGATGAGCGATTCCCCGGGGCGCGACCAGCGGTCGAGGTCGTTCACTGCCGCCTGCATCGAGTCGCGTGCCCGCACGTCGCCGAAGTAGAAGTTCTTGCCGTTGCGGTTGACGGGGAACGGATCTGGAAGGTCACCGGTGGTGACCCTGGCGGCGAGCACGTACTGACGGTACGTGTAGAACGGGCACACCACGAGCATCAGCACGGCGACGGCGGCGACGGCGCTCATCGACGCCGTCCTCATCCTGACCCCCTTGCGGAGACGGCGCACGACATCGGCGACGACGGGTACGAGCAGCGGCCACGAGGCGATCGTGACCCACGCCAGGTGCGTGGAGTCCGGCCGCTGCACCCCCTGGCCGAGCACACCAAGGGCGAACAGCCCGGCGCCGAGCAGCACGAGCGACTGCGACGACCGGTCACCCTTGCGTCGCCGCCACCATGCCCATGCCGGGATGGCGATGGCGGCGATGATCATCCCGGAGAACCACGAGAAGAGCTGCAGCTCGGCCTTGATGTGGGGCACCTCCCACCACGGCGGGAAGAACTCGACGACGCGCAGGAGGAACCCGTCGATCTGGTCCAGCGACGGCGGGCTCGGCAGCTCCCGGCCCGGACGCAGCTCGAAGACCGGGTCGAGCACCATCCCGCGAAACGAGGCGCTCGGTCCCGCCATCACGAGGTGGACCCACATCGGCACGAGACCGACGACGGCACCGCCCACCAGCGGCTTCCACGCCCCGGCGCGCACCGACCAGGCAACGACGGCAAGCGCGGCCGCCACCCCGATGATCGCGTCGGGACGGAACGACAGCGCCATGCCGCCGAGGAACCCGCTGATCGCCCACGTCCAACCTGCGCTGTCACCGCGCTCGATGAGGTGGCGACCTCTCACGGCGAACACGAGAGCCCACAGGCCGAGGGCGAGCGTCCCGTGCCACGCCATCGCCTGCAGCCCGATGGCGGTCATGATGATGACTACGGCGGTGGCGCCGGCTCCGGCGGCTGCCGTGCGCCCCCACGGCCGCACGAGGGTGTAGATGGCGAAGATGATGCCGAGGTTCTGCAGCAGCCCGAACGTGCGCTCGGCGGCGAGCGTGTTGCCGAAGATCTCGTACCAACCGGCGAGGATGTGCAGCGAGCCGGGTCCGTAGAGGTGGAGGAAGTCGACGTTCGGCACCTCGCCCTGCTTCAGCAGCTCGGGGAACCAGAGCATGAAGCCCTCTTCCATGGTGCCGCCGGTTGCCGTGTACAGGCCCGGCACCGGGATGAACGCCACGACGGCGACGATCCCGATGGCGATGATGCCCTTCGTCGAACGCCCGAACGCCCTGCCACCGGTCACGAAGGGCTGATCAGCAGTGGTCGCCGTCGCTGACAAGGTGCCTGACTGTAGTGGTCGTAGCTCGCCAGCCGACGGTCATCGTGACGACCGTTGCGGTTGGTGGTCCACCGATCGTGACGCGATCGCCATGTCGCGGCGAGACTGCGGGGTTCATGCCCACGCCCGTTGCCGATGCAGACCTGCAGCGTGTGATCGACGAGATCGTCGACCACGGGGTACGACGCGTCCACGTGCTCGCCTGGCGGGACTTCGACGACCCCGACGCCGGTGGGTCCGAGCACCATGCCGACGAGCTCATGCGCCGCTGGGCGGCCGCCGGGCTGGACATCACGCACCGCACGTCGGCCGCCGTCGGGCAGCCCGCGACCGCGCGCCGCAACGGCTATCGCGTGGTGCGGCGTGGCGGGCGGCTGAGCGTCTACCCGCGCACCGTCGCGAGTGAGCTGCTCGGCCGGATGGGCCCCTACGACGGGCTGATCGAGATCCTCAACGGAGTGCCGTGGTTGTCGCCCGTGTGGTGCCGGCGGCCGCATCTCACCTTCCTCCACCACGTCCACGGCCCGATGTGGGACCAGATCATGCCGCCGCCGTTGTCCTCGGCTGGCAGGGCGCTCGAGGCTCGGTTCGCGCCGCGGCTCTACCGCCGCACGATGACCTTGACCCCCTCGGACGCGACGCGAGAAGAACTGCTCGAACTCGGTTTCGAGCGCGACCGCGTCGTCGCCGTCCCCAACGGCGTCGATGCCCGCTTCACGCCGGGGGGCGCCCGAGCGGCGGTACCGACGGTGCTCGCCGTCGGCCGGATGGCGCCCGTCAAGCGCTTTGACCTGCTGATCGACTCCGCCGTCGAGGCTCGTGCCCGCCTGCCCGAGCTGCGACTCGTGATCGTCGGCGACGGTCCCGAGCGCCGCGCGCTTGAGGCGAAGATCGACTCGCTCGGTGCGAGCGGCTGGATCTCGATGCCCGGTCACCAGAGCGACGACGCACTCGTCGATCGCTACCGCTCGGCGTGGATCGTGGCCAGTGCCTCGCTGGCAGAGGGCTGGGGGCTGTCGATGACCGAGGGCGCCGGCTGCGCGACGCCTGGCGTCGCGACCGACATCAGGGGCCATCGATCGAGCGTCGTGAACGGCGTCACGGGTGTCCTCGTGCCCGAAGCACAGCTCGGTCGCGCCATCGCCGATGTGCTCGTGGACGACGAGTGGCGCGGTCGCCTCGCCGCCGCAGCGGCCACCCGTGCGCGTGCCCTGACCTGGGAAGCGACGTCGCTCGGCATCGCCGAGCACTTCCGCGACGTCGTCGTCGCGCACCGTGCTCGCCGCACCCACTGGCCGCGACGCTGACCACCCTCACCACTACCATCGACCCGATGCGCCTCGTCATCGTGCTGCCGACGTACAACGAGGCCGACAACGTCGCGGCGATCCTGCACGGCGTGCGCGAGGCGGTGGGTGACGCCTCGATCCTGGTCGTCGACGACAACAGTCCCGACGGCACCGGCCGGATCGCCGACGAGATCGCGACCGAGCTCGGCAACATCAGCGTGCTGCACCGCCAGCACAAGGCGGGGCTCGGCGCGGCATATCGGGCGGGGTTCGCCGAGGTGCTCGATCAGGAGTACGACGCCGTCGTGTCGATGGACGCCGACTTCAGCCACGATCCGGCGTCGCTGCCGGCGCTGCGCAAGGCGCTCGACCACGGTGCCGACATCGTCGTCGGGTCGCGCTACGTCACCGGCGGCGGCGTGACCGACTGGCCTGTTCGCCGGCAACTGCTGTCGAAGTGGGGCAACCGCTACACCCGTGCCGTGCTGGGCGTCGCCCCGTACGACATCACGTCCGGGTTCCGCGCCTATCGCACCGACGCATTGCGAA
Organism: Acidimicrobiia bacterium; assembly: GCA_013815505.1. Taxonomy (GTDB): domain Bacteria; phylum Actinomycetota; class Acidimicrobiia; order Acidimicrobiales; family Ilumatobacteraceae; genus JACDHN01. The sequence continues at coordinate 5,379 of JACDGA010000040.1, read as the reverse complement.
CCATCAAGCCGGAGTCCACCACGGCAGAGGGATATGCGTTTCTGACCGAGCTCATCCGTCGCGGCAGCGCAGCGGGCCTTCGCATCGAGGAGACCCCGATCGTGTTCCGCGACCGGACGCGAGGGAAGTCGAAGATGTCAGGGCGCATCATGGCGGAGTCGATGTGGCTCGTCACCCGCTGGGGGATCGCGGATCGGTTCGGACGGCGGCGGTGACCCGCCTGTCCGAACGCAGCGTCCACGTCGGGCTCTTCTTCGTCGTCGTCGTGCCGCTTGTCGTGGCCGTCGTCGCACTGCACCACGACCGCTGGTACCCCGTGCTCGACCTCGCGATGACCGAGGTGCGGGTGCGCCAGGTGGGTGGTGGTGACACACCGCTGATCGGGCTCCCGGGGCGGATCGGTGACCTGCCCGACCAGGGCAGCCACCCGGGACCGCTGAGCTTCTGGTTGCTCGCCCCCGCCTACCGCCTCTTCGGATCGAGCCCGTGGGCGCTCGAGGTCGGCACCGTGGTCATCCACATGGTGGTCGTCGCCATTGCGCTGTGGGTGGGGCGGCGACTGGCGGGACGCACCGGCATGGTGCTCGTCGCCGTCGTGCTCGCCGTCGCGATGCGCGGCTACGGCACGCTGCTGCTGGTTCAACCGTGGAACCCATACCTGCCGTTGCTCGCATGGCTTCTCGTGCTGTTCGCGACGTGGGCGGTGTTCGCCGGTGACCATCGCTGGCTGCTGGCCGTGACTGTCGCCGGATCGCTGTGTGCCCAGACCCACGTCCCGTACCTGCTGCTCGCCGGCGCGTCGTTCTTCGCCGCAGCCGCGGTGGTGGCGGTGCGCGCCGTTCGTGGCGACGATGACACGCGCCACGCCGGGATCCGGACGCTGGGACTCTCCGCGGTGGTCGGCGTCGCGCTGTGGTTGCCGCCGATCGTGCAGGAGCTGCAGGGTGGCGACGGCAACATCTCGAGGCTCGTGCGCTACTTCCGTTCACCGCCGGAATCGCCGATCGGAGCGAGGGCGGGGATGCGCCTGCTGGCGCGCCACCTGAACGTCGTCGACGCCTTCGGTGGCCTCGTGCACGGCGACCAGCGGTTCATGTACGTCGGCCTCGACGACCAGTCGTCGGTCACCCAGGGCGTCGTCGTCGCGTTCCTGTGGCTGGCGGCGGCCGTGGCCTCGTTCACCGTGCTGCGATCGACGAAGCTACGTGCCCTCCACGCCGTCATCGCGCTCACGCTCGTGCTGTCGCTGGCATCGATGGCGAGGATCTTCGGCTTCACGTGGTACTACCTCACGCTGTGGGCGTGGGGGATCACGGCACTCGTGATCGTCGCGGTCTGCTGGACGGCCATTTCGCTCGTCGGCCTCGCCCGGCGTGAGTGGCGACCGGCGATGCGCCAGGGCGCCGTCGCCGTGGCGTTGGTGACGCTCGTCGCGTCGACCGTGATGTTCACCGTCGACGCCACGAACGCCGAGCACGCCGAGGCGGACCTCGGGACGCAGATGGGGGAGATGGTGGCGCCGACCTACGGCGCCGTGATCGAGCGCACCGGTGCGGCGACGGGCGAGGACGGCCGTTACCTCGTGCAGGGCAGTGACGCCCACTTCTTCGGCAGTCAGGTGTTCGGGTTCATCAACGAGCTCGACCGGCGTGGCCTCGACGTCGGCGGTGAGCGCTACTTCACGGTGCCGAACACGCCGGAGCTGACGATGCCGACCGATCTCGCGACGGCGGAGATCCACTACGCGACGGGCGCCTACATCGACCGTTGGCGGGAGGTGCCGGAGGCAGTGGAAGTGGCGAGCAACGACTCGCGCACGGCCGACGAACGGGCCCGGTACGCAAGGCTGCGCCGCGAGGCGCTCGCCGGCCTTCGTCGTGACGGCCTCGACGACCTCGTCCCGATGCTCGACTACAACGTGTTCGGTCTGTCCACGAGCGACGAGATCTCGCGCGACACGAGGGTCGCCACGTCACTGATGCTCCAGATCGGCACCGAAGCCGCCGTGTTCGTCATCCCGGTGGGGACTCGTCTTCCTCCGCTGTGACGTCGGCGTCGTCGGGCAGCACGGACGCGGCGAACATCAGCACCACGACGAGCAGACCAACGAGGTGCAGCGGTTCGACGGTGCGCAGCCATGCGCCGTTGGGAAAGGGGTCCTCGCGCCACACCGAGTAGGCGGTGGAACCGCCGACGAAGGCAGCCGTTGCGACACCGGCGATCGCCGCCACACGACTGTGGCAAAGGAGGATGGCGACGGCACCGACGGCGGCGACAGGAAGCGCCCACAGCGGTTTCACGAACAACGCCGCACCGGCCGTGGCGAGCGCGACACCGATCGCGACGCGCAGGCGCGTCTCGCGAGCTCGCCATGACGCCATCGTCGGTCGCACGGCGATCGCTGCGCTGGTGACCCCGATCGCGCGACGGCGATCGAGCACGATGAGGGCGACGGCGAGGGTCACGAACGCGGCGGACGCGATCAGTCCGTACGACGCCCTCGACTGCGCCGTCCATTCGGTCGTCACGGTCACCCGATCGTCGGTCGGCTCGATGTACCAGCCGTTGAAGCCGCCGTCGACGGCCGTCGGTGGGCCGAGGTACGACGTGATGCCGCGATCCGTGGGCGCGCCGGGGTCCGCGGTGCGGGGGCGTGACCGCTTCGTCGGCACGCTCTGTGCCGTCCAGGCGCCGTTGTAGCCCTCGCCGAGCACGAACCAGCAGCCCTTCGGACACGGTCCGATCTCGGCCCGCAGCGACGTGCGGGTGCGCGAGATGATCGTCGTCCGCACGAGGTTCTCGCCGGCCGTCTCGCCACCTGCTCTCGCGGAGGCCGTGGAGAGCACCGTGCGATCGATCTGGATGCCCGTCGCCGCCCCTGGCGTGCCGGTCAGGCGGTGCATGCCGGCGTCGAGCTCGAGTGCCGCCGTGTCGCACGGGCTGACGTCGAACGGCTCGCCGTCGAGCAGCGCCGCCGTGTCGCCGCTCAGCCGGAGGGCGATCGGGTCACCGTCGAGGCGGAGGAGATCGTCGCGACAGGGCAGCGCCACCGTCTCCGGCAGGGTGACTCTCGGCCCCACGGAGATCTCGCTGACGGCGACGGGGAGGAACACCGGCTCGGCGTACCGGCGGTCACTGACGACGACGCCGTCGAAGCCGGTGACGCGTACCGCCACGGTGTCGCCGGTGACGGGCCGCGGGAGCTGCACCGTGCTCGTCCCGTCGGCGTCGGGCGGTCCGACCTCGGCCTCGACCTCCTCGTCGCCGGCACGCACGGTCAGCTGAGTGATGGTGGAGAAGCGCTCGTCGTCGTCGGGTTGGGTGATCGTGAACTCGTCGATCGTCTCGGTCCCTCCGAGGTCGAACGAGATGTCGTGGTCGCCGGGATAGGCGAACGGCGAGATCCACGAGGTCGCGGGGTCGCCGTCGACGGCGGCGAACGCGGCCGCTGACGCGACGCCGGCGACACGGTCGTCCGACGTCGGTGCATCGATGCCGAGCACGTCGTTGAGCGCAGCGTCGGACGCCCGCTGGTCGAGACGCGCCGTGACATCGATGTCGAAGGAACGAGCAGAGCCGAGCGGGAACTCACGCCGCAGCACGCGCTCGGGGTCTGCCCTGAATCGGTCCGTTGGATCGTGGCGCAGGCGGGTGAACACGAGCGAGATCGGAGTGTCGTCGTCGGCGTCGTCGAGGCGGCGAAGCAGGTCGACGGGCGGCCGCACGAACTCTGTCGTCGCACCGAGGCCGACGTCGATCTCGGCGAACCCGACGGCGGCGAGCGCAGGCCCTGGCACGTCGACTGGCGACTCCGTGGCGACGACGCTGATCTCGACGCGGGTCGGTTCCGTCGTCGGGTCGATGGCCACGCGCTGACCGCTGCGGGTCATCGAGTCCGGTCCGAGCTCGATGCGCTGCGCCGGGCGGTCGTCGATGCGCACGTCGATCGCCGTGAGGTGTCGCTGGCGCTGCGCGAAGCGCGGTTGCACGAATCGGATGTGGTCGATGCCGGCGTCCGTCGTGAGCACGATGCGCTCGCCGCTGGCGTCGAAGCGGTCGGCGACGAGCCACGCCGTCGTCGTGTCGCCGTCGATCGCCATCGCCGCCCGGTGCTCGGGCCGGTAGGCGAACGGCTCGCCGTAGGCCGTGGCGACGGCCGTCACGGGACCGCGCTGGGTGGCGATCGTGGAGCGGTCCGGATCGGCGTTCGTGAAGACAGGGAGACGGGCATCGGCCGATTCGACGCGCAGCAGGTCGTTGCCGGGCCCGCCGGACTCCGTGAACCCGACGGCGTCCTGCGACGACGCCCACCGGTGCGCACGGTCACGGTTCGAGTCGGTGACGACGAGCGCATCGGCGCCACCGATCGCGTCGCGGAGCGCGCCGCCGCCCATGTCGGCGCTGTAGCGCAGCAGCTCGGTGCCGTCGATCAGCCCCGCCGCTGCGGCGTCCACGATGCCGTCGCCGCTCCCGGCGACGAGTGTCAATCCCGTCTTGGTACGCACGACCGGCAGCGGATCTTCGACCGGCACGAGCTCCACGGGGGCGACCGGACGACCGACGAGCGCATCCGTGACGGACTGCTCGTCGACCATGTCGATGTCGGGCTCGTTGACCACCGGCTCGCCGTAGGGCATCGGTTCGCCGAGGCCGGGCGGCGTGTCGGCGTAGAAGGCCGACGACTGCTCGGGCCTGGGTGTGCGGAAGCGGTCGAACGCGGCGTCGCCGGGCACCCAGATGGTGTCGGCGCCGAGCAGGCGCGACACCGGGGCGATGGCCCCGGGCTCGGCGATACCTTCCTGGAAGCGGTCGTCGAGGGCGAACAGGAGGTCCATTGCCATCGGGCTGCCGAGCGGCAGCAGATCACGGGTGACGATGGCGCGTTCGGTCAGTCCCGGGAGTGGTTGGTCGACCGTGTACCCCCAGCGGTAGGCCCCGAACTCCTGGCCAGGCAGCTCGAGGACCCGGTAGTCGTCGTCGCCGGCGTCGAGCGCGTCCGTCGCCTGATCCCACGCCTCGGGCGGGTCCTCGTCGCGCGCCAGCGCCGGATCGACGTAGTCATGGCGCCACAGCGACGGCATGTTGGCGATCGCCGCCCCTGCGACGAGCACGGGGACCGCCATCCGGACCCAGCTGCGCCGCGGGCGGACGGCAGCGACGAGCGCACCGGCGCCGAGTGCGAGACCGAGCGTTGCCATCGGCAGCGCCCGCGTGCTGCTGCGCAAGGCGAGGGCGAGCCCCGATTCGGTGTCGCCGACAAGGGCGCTCACGGCGGGCGAGGGGTCGCCGAGGCGGTGGACACCGACGGCGAGCATCGTGCCGGCGGCGAACAACCAGATGGCGAAGCGGCGGTGGCGCCACGACGTCAGCGCGAGACCG
>JACDGA010000242.1 GCA_013815505.1 Acidimicrobiia bacterium | reverse complement strand
GCCACGCTCGAGTCGGGCCTCAACCCCGATCAGCTCGATGCCGTCGTCCACCGGGGCAGCCCGTTGCTCGTCGTCGCCGGAGCCGGCTCTGGCAAGACCCGCGTGCTCACCCATCGCATCGCGCACCTCATCGACGAGGGTGTGCCGCCGTCGGCGATCCTGGCCATCACGTTCACCAACAAGGCGGCGGAGGAGATGCGTCACCGCGTCGCCGCGCTCGTCGGTCCCATCACGCGCGGGATGTGGATCAGCACGTTCCACTCGGCGTGCGTGCGCATCCTGCGCGCCAACGCCGACCGTCTCGGATACCCCCGGCAGTTCTCGATCTACGACCAGGCCGACGCGCAGCGGCTCACCGGCTACGTCATCCGAGATCTCCACCTCGACTCGAAGCGGTTCCCACCACGAGGCGTGCACGGTGCGATCAGCCGCTGGAAGAACGAGCTCGTGTCGCCCGCGGAGGCCAAGCTCGTCGCCGACAACCCGTTCGCTCGCAAGCACGCCGACGTCTTCGCCGAGTACCAGCTGCGCCTGCAGCGCGCCGGGGCCATGGACTTCGACGACCTCTTGACCAAGACCGTCGAGCTGCTGCGCCAGCACCCCGACGTGCTCGCCGGCTATCAGCAGCGGTTCCAGCACCTGCTCGTCGACGAGTACCAGGACACCAACCTCGCCCAGAACGAGCTCGTGCTGATGCTCGGCGCCGCCCACGGCAACGTCACCGTCGTCGGCGACACCGATCAATGTCTTCCCGGCGAGGCGATGATCTCGACACCCACGGGGCCGATGCGCATCGAGGGTGTCCGGGTCGGCGATCAGGTGCTCGGCACTGCAGGCGCTTCGGCGCCGGCAGTCGGCACCGTCGTCGACATCCGCTCCTCTTCGACTGCGGGCCCGCTGATTCGGGTCGTCGTCGCAAGCGGCGATCGGCGTGTGGTGGTGCGGGCGACGCCCTTCCACCTCGTCCCGGCTCGGCTCGTACCGATTGCCGACACTCACGTCGTCTACCTCATGTATCGAGCCGACCGCGGCTACCGCATTGGACGTACGACAGGAATGCGCAGCCCAGGGCGGAAGATGGCGGCCCAACCGGGACACATCGTACGTGCCAACCAGGAGCACGCCGATGCGCTCTGGGTGCTTCGATGCTGCCCGACCGTCGCAGAAGCGTCCTACTACGAGTCGTTCTTTGCTGCTCGGTACGGGTTGCCGACGGCGTGCTTCCACTCCGTGGGTCGCAACCTGGCGATGGACGACACCTACCTTCAACGCCTCTACTCCGAACTCGACACCGAGCTGGGGGCGAAGGAGCTCATGGATGAACTGCTCTTGCACCCAGACTTCCCGCACCATCGTCCTCAGAACGGGGCCCGACGGTCGACGCTCAATCTGACGATGTTCTCGGACGCACGTGGGACGTCCGCCTACCACCGGGTGCAGTGGTCGTCAAACCGGATGGACCTCGCCGAGAGTCTGGCAGGCGCGGGCGTCGCCGTCCGTTCTGCGAAAGGCAGCGCGGTGCGCTACGAGACCTCGTGGAAGGACTACGGACGTGCGCTCGACGACGCGTGGCGCGTCGCAACCGCCGGTGGTCTCGATATCAAGCGGCGGATGGCAGTCGGTGGCGCCATCTACGACGTGATGCCGCTGTCCCATGTGCGTCCGGGCATGGAGGTGCTGATCGAGGTCGACGGTCGCCTCGAGGTCGGGTCCGTGGAGTCATCGCGTGTCGAGGAGTTCGAGGGGCGAGTATTCGATCTCGAGGTCACTCCCACGCACAACTACGTCGCCGACGGCATGGTCGTGCACAACAGCGTGTACCGGTTTCGAGGAGCGGACTTCCGCAACATCTTGCAGTTCGAGGAGGCGTTCCCGTCGACGCAGACCATCGTGCTCGATCAGAACTACCGCAGCTCGCAGACCATCCTCGACGCCGCCAACGCGGTGATCTCCAACAACGACGACCGCAAGGACAAGAACCTCTGGACCGACGCCGGACGTGGGGACAAGATCGTGCGCTACCACGCCGACGACGAGGGCGACGAAGCCCGCTTCGTGGCGTCCACGCTGATGCGGCTGCACGACGACGGCGAGCGTTGGGGCGACACCGCCGTGCTCTACCGCACGAACGCCCAGAGCCGCATCATCGAAGAGGCGTTCATGCGGCTCGGCATCCCGTACCGCGTCGTCGGTGGCACCCGCTTCTACGACCGTCGCGAGATCAAGGATGCGATGGGGTACCTGAAGGCGGTCGTCAACACGGCCGACGAGGTCAGCATCAAGCGCGTCATCAACGTGCCGAAGCGCGGCATCGGGGAGGCGAGCATCGCCAAGCTCGACGCGTTCGCAGCCGCGGGGTCGATGACGTTCTTCGAGGCGATGCACCACGCCAGCGAGGCCGGTGTCGGCGGCGCCTCCGCAAGGGCGATCGATTCGTTCGCCGAGCAGCTCGATCGGCTCAGCGCGCTCGCCCGACAGGTGGCGACGAGCGACGACGACGCACCCGCCACGGATGACGACGAGGCCCCGGCAGCGGTGTCACCTGCCGACCTCTTGCAGTGCGTGCTCGACGAGTCGGGCTACCTCGCCGAGCTCGAGGCGATCGACACGGTCGAGGCGCACGGACGTCTGGAGAACCTTGGCGAGCTCGTCTCGTCGGCACGTGAGTTCACCCGGCTCGACGAGTTCCTCGAACAGGTGGCGCTCGTCGCCGACACCGACGAACTGCCCGACGACCAGGACAGTGGCGGCCAGGTGGTGCTGCTCACGTTGCACTCGGCCAAGGGACTCGAGTTCGCCACCGTGTTCCTCATCGGCATGGAAGACGGCATCTTCCCCCACATCCGGTCGCTCACCGAGCCCGACGAGCTCGCCGAGGAACGGCGCCTCGCCTACGTCGGCATCACTCGCGCCGAGCGGCGCCTCTACCTCACGAGCGCGTGGAGCCGAACGATGTTCGGCACCACGATGTACAACGTCCCGTCGCGGTTCCTCGACGAGATCCCGTCGGAACTGCTCGACGAGCAGGGCGATCGCGCGAGGCGACCGGGCCGGTCGAGCCTGCGCAGCCGTGACGGTGGCGCGCCGCCGTACCGCCGCCGGCGTGACACGCAGGGGTCCGACGAGCACCGCGAGCGGGTGGTCGACGCCGCGATGGCGGCTGGGCGCGGCTCGGCACCTGCCCCTTCGAAGTCACAGGAGCTGGGGTTGCGCATCGGCGACGACGTCGAGCACCCGGCGTTCGGAGAGGGCGTCGTGATCGATATCCAGGGCTCGGGCGACAACATGGAGGCGACGATCAACTTTCCTGGCTCCGGCACGAAGCACCTCGCCCTCGAGTGGGCCCCGCTGCGCAAGATCCCCCGCTAGCCAGCTTGCAGAGGAGACAACGATGACGACCAACGAGATCGACGCAGCGGCCATTCGCCAGGTCGTCGCCGTCGACGACGTCCGCTTCCCGCACGCCGACGTCGCGATCGCCAGTTGCGTCAAGCGCGTGCACGATGGGCGAGAGGCGCCGGCCGTGGGGAAGGACGCCCCGCTCCCTGCGGCTGGTCGCCTGACGTACGTGCTGGTGCGGACCGGCGACGAGTGGCGGATCGCCTCGGCCCAAACGACCCCGATCTTCGGCGCATGACGGGCTAGATCAACACGGCCGAGCTCGACGTTTGATGAGTTTTCGCGCTTCGCCTCGTCTCCACGTCCGTGACTGAACGAATGGTGCTGATCGACGGAGTGGAACTGTGCGTGGAGAGCTTCGGCGAGGAGGCGGAC
>JACDGA010000241.1 GCA_013815505.1 Acidimicrobiia bacterium | reverse complement strand
AGCCGCGTCGTGCGTGAACCGCGGGCGGTGCTCGCCGAGTTCGGCATGGAGGTCGATTCCGACGTCGAGCTGCGTGTCCACGACTCAACCGCCGAACAGCGGTATCTGGTGCTCCCGCTCCGCCCCGGCGGCACCGAAGGCTGGGACCAGGACCAACTAGCCCGCCTCGTGACTCGCAACGCGATGATCGGCACCGGCCGACCCCTGCGACCCTGAACTCCAGCCGCTGCACCGCGACGGCCGAACCCACCGGCCAACCGCAACGGCGACTTCGGCGGCGGCCGAGATGCCGATATGTGCGTACGCGACCGGGCGAGTCGACGTCGTTCGGGCGTGACAATCGGTGGGTGTTCAAGCCTCACGGGCCTGCCGTCATCGGTGCGCGGCCGTCACTCGCCCGACCCGCTCGCGACCTTCTCGCGGACGATGTTGAGCGCCGAACCGGCCTTGAACCACTCGACCTGCTCGGGGCTGAACGTGTGCGTCGCCTCGAAGTCGGTCGTCGAGCCATCGGGCTTGACGATCTGGCAGCGCACGTTCTCGCCGGGCACGGGTGGCAGTCCGAGCACGTTGATCGTGTCGTCCTGTTCGACCTGGTCGTAGGTGGCCGGGTCGGCAAACGTCAGCGGCACGAGGCCCTGCTTCTTGGCGTTGGTCTCGTGGATCCGGGCGAAGCTGCGGGCGAAGATCGCGACGCCGCCGCGGAACCTCGGCTCCATCGCGGCGTGCTCTCGCGACGAGCCCTCGCCGTAGTTGCGGTCACCGATGGCGCACCACTCGATGCCCTGTTGGCCGTAGCGCCTGGCGATCTCGGGGTACGGGCGGGTCTCGCCGTCGGTGACGTCGACGCCCTCGCCGGTGGTGCCGGTGAACGCGTTGACGGCGCCGAGGAAGAGGTTGCCCGAGATGTTCTCGAGGTGACCGCGGAACTTCAGCCACGGCCCGGCCGCCGAGATGTGGTCGGTGGTGCACTTGCCCTGTGCCTTCATCAGCACCGGCAGGCCGAGGTAGCCCTCGCCGTCCCACGCCGGGAACGGTTTGAGCAGCTGCAGACGGTCGCTCTCGGGGCTGACGACGACCTCGACGTCGGAGCCGTCGTCGGGCGGCGCCGTGAACGTGTTCTCGCCAGGGTCGTAGCCCCGGTCGGGGAGCACCTCGCCAACCGGGGGATCGAGCGTCACCTCTGTGCCGTCCGGTGCGGTGAGGGTGTCGGTCGTGGGATCGAAGTCGAGGCTCCCGGCGAGCGCCAGCGCGATCACCGTGTCGGGTGAGGTGACGAAGCTGAGCGTGCTCGCCGAACCGTCGTTGCGCTTCGGGAAGTTGCGGTTGTACGAGTTGACGATCGTGTTCGGCTGTTCGAGCATCTCCTTCGAGCGCGCCCACTGGCCGATGCAGGGACCGCACGCGTTCGCCAGCACCGTGGCGCCGATGGCCTCGAGGTCGGCGAGCAGGCCGTCGCGCTCGATCGTCGAGCGGATCTGCTCGGAGCCCGGTGTGACGAGGAGCTCGGTCTTCGACATGAGCCCCTTCGCCGATGCCTGACGAGCGACCGACGCAGCGCGCGTGATGTCCTCGTAGGACGAGTTCGTGCACGATCCGATGAGCGCCGACGAGATCTCCAGCGGCCAGTCGTTCTCCGTCGCAGCCGCACCGACGTCGTCACCAACCCGGTGTGCCCGGTCGGGTGAGTGCGGGCCGTTGATCAGCGGCTTCAGCTCGTCGAGGTCGATCTCGATGACCTCGTCGTACTCTGCGCCGTCGTCGGGGCGGAGGTGCTCGGCGACACCGTCGGCGGCATCGGCGATCGCCTCGCGACCGGTCGCCTTGAGGTAGATCGACATGTTGGGGTCGTAGGGAAACAGCGAGGTGGTGGCGCCGATTTCGGCGCCCATGTTGCAGATCGTCCCCTTGCCGGTAGCCGAGATGGTGTCGGCGCCGGGGCCGTGGTACTCGATGATCGCCCCGGTGCCGCCCTCGACCGTGAGCTGACGGGCGACATCGAGGATCACGTCCTTCGGGCTCGACCAGCCGGAGAGACTGCCGGTGAGGTGCACGCCGATGACCTTGGGCCAGCGCACGTTGAACGGGAAGCCTGTCATCACGTCGACCGCGTCGGCGCCGCCGACGCCGATGGCGACCATCCCGAGGCCCCCGGCGTTGGGCGTGTGGGAATCGGTGCCGATCATCATCCCGCCGGGGAAGGCGTAGTTCTCGAGCACGACCTGGTGGATGATGCCGCTGCCGGGTCCCCAGAACCCGATGCCGTACTTCGCCGACACCGAGCGGAGGAAGTCGTACACCTCGGCGTTCGTGTCGATCGCGACGCCGAGGTCGATCGCGGCGCCGACGTTGGCCTGGATGAGGTGGTCGCAGTGCACGGTGGACGGCACGGCTGCCTGCGGGAGTCCGGCGGTCATGAACTGCAGCAGCGCCATCTGCGCGGTGGCGTCCTGCATCGCGACACGGTCGGGGTGGAAGTCGGCGTAGCTCTTCGCCCGCTCCAACTCCTGGCGCTCGGGGTCGGAGAGGTGGTTGATGAGGATCTTCTCGGTGAGTGTCAGCGGACGGCCGAGGCGGTCGCGGCCGAGCGCGACGCGGTCGGCGAGCGTGGCGTAGACCTGCTCGACGAGCTCGATCGGCGTGTTGGCGGTGACGGTCATCGCGGTTGGCCCTCCTGTGTCGTGCGCCATGCCTTGCATTGCGACTCGATGTATACAACTATAAGACAAGTGCGCGCCTCGGACAAACCACGCTCGGGCGCATCGCCGCAGTGGCTCAGGGTCGACCACGTGCAGCTGGCGATGCCGGCCGGTGGTGAAGCCGACGCTCGCCGCTTCTACACCGACGTGCTCGGGCTCGCCGAGGTGCCCAAGCCCGCTGCGCTGGCTGCCCGCGGCGGGTGCTGGTTCGAATCCGGCGAGGTGCGAGTGCACCTCGGTGTCGAGGACGGCTTCCGTCCGGCCCGCAAGGCTCACCCGGCGCTCGTCGTGCGCGATCTGCCGCGTGTGGCACGCGACCTCGTTCTCGACATCGAGTGGTCGCACGACATCCCCGACGTCGTGCGTGGGTTCGTGCACGATCCCTTCGGCAACCGCATCGAGCTGATCTCCGAGCCGGGCGATGCGCCGTGAGGAGCATCCGCTACCAGGAGATCGCAGGATCGATCCGCGATCGGGTCGAGGCGGCGGCTCCCGGCGCGCTGCTGCCGAGCGAGTCGGAGCTGTCGAGCGAGTTCGGCGTCAGCCGCGTCACCGTGCGCCGGGCGTTGGAGCTGCTGCGAGACGAGGGGAGCATCGCTGCGCGGCAAGGTTTCGGGTGGTTCGTCGTCACCGAGCCCGTGCAGCAGCGCCTCGACGAGCTGGGCACGATCGAGGCCCAACTCGAGCGCAGCGGCCGCCGTGCCGAGCGACGGGTCCTGGAGTTCGCCTTCGTCGCGCCACCGCCGCGGGTCGCTGCGCTGCTCGGCGTCGACCAGGTGCTGCGCGTGCGGAGGGTGAACCTCGCCGACGGCGAACCGTTCGCCGTCGTGACGGTGTGGTGTCCCGCCGAACTCGCTGCAGACCTGTCGCGAGGCGACGTCGAGCGGCGTCCGTTCTACGAGCTGCTCGACGTCGAGCTGCGTGGGGCGACGCAGACGATCGGCGCCGATTCCGCCGAACCCGCCGACGCCACGGTGCTCGGCGTGCCCGTCGGCTCGCCGCTGCTGCGCTGCGAGCGGATCACCACGGACCGCTCCGGCTCACCCGTGCTCGTCAGTGAGCACCTGTTCCCGGC
>JACDGA010000240.1 GCA_013815505.1 Acidimicrobiia bacterium | reverse complement strand
CGGTTGGGGTGGGCGTCGGCGCGACGCGTCCCGAGTCGGCCCACGCTCAGCAGGAAGCAGGAGGCCGGATACGCGTCGTGCACGGCCTGCGCGGCCTGGTCGCCGACATCTACGTCGATGGCCAGTTGGTGCTGCCCTCGTTCCATCCGCGACGCTCGACCGACCCGATCGCCATCCCCACCGGCGACCACCGTGTCGAGATCCGCACCCCAGGGGCGGCGATGTCGAAGAAGCCATTGCTGTCACGCACGGTCTCGGTGCCGTCCGGGTTCCTCGGCTCGCTCGTCGCTCATCTCGACGCAGCGGGCAGACCGACGTTGACTGCGTTCCCCGGCGATCTCGCTGAGGTGCCGGCGGGCCAGTCGCGTGTCGTCGTGCGACACGCCGCCGACGCCGAGCAGGTCCACGTTCGCCTCGACGACCGGCGCTGGCGATCGCCGGCCTCGCACCCAGCAACGGGGCGGCGACGCTGGTCTCGGCCGGCAAGTATCGGCTCTCCGTGACGCCAACCAAGGGCGGCACCCCGCTGGCGTCTCCTCAGGCGGTCGACTACGCCGAGGGAACTGCCAACTTCATGTACCTCATCGGCTCGCAAGAGAAGGACACGTTGGGGTGGGCGGTCGTCCGGATCGACGACCCTGCAGACGGCGCCGACGAGGATCCAGACCGGCGACGGCTCGTCGGGGTCGAGCACGTCGGGTCGGGCAGTCGTGCCGATGCTCACCATCGCGAGCGTGGTTGCGATTGGAGGCGCGGCCTGGTCGCGGGCTCGACGGCGGCCGTGCTGATCCGATGACGTCTCGGCCGTTGGCGGCGATCATGGCGGTGGTCGCCGTCACGGGCGCCGGCGTCGTCGCCACTGTCACGCTCGGTGACGGCGGAACGGGCGCGAGCGTGGCCGTGCAACCGACACCGGTCTCGCCGACACGGACGGTTCCGAGCCGGTCGCCGAGCGCTGTCCCGCCGACGACCCCTCCTTCACCGACGACTGCTTCGCCGATCCCGTCGCCGCCGACGACGCTGCCACGCCCGGCCGTCACATCGTCGACGTCGACACCAACGAGATCGACTGCCCTCGGCCCCAGGATCGCGCCGCCGATCACGCGCTCAGCCGGCATCGATGTGCTCGCCCCGCGTCGTATCGCGGCACCCGTCGGTCTGGTGATCCCCAGCCTCGGCATCGACGGTCAGGTCGCGCCGACCGGCGTCAACGAACGCGCCGAACTCGACGTGCCTGCCGACGCCCGCACGCTCGTCTGGTACCGGTTCGGGCCGTCACCTGGCGAAGTGGGTTCGGCCGTCATCGCCGGTCACCTCGACTGGAAGGGTGCACTCGGCACGTTCCATGCGCTCGAGAGGACGCCGATCGGCGAGCACATCACGGTGCGCTACGACGACGATTCGCAGCGCACGTTCACGGTCACTGACGTCGCGCTCGTCGACAAGCCCGCCGTCGCCGTCAACGGAACGTTCGCACGGGACGGTTCCAGCGTGTTGCGTCTTGTGACCTGTGGCGGCGAGTTCGACGATGACGTCGACAGCTACTACAGCAACGTCGTCGTCACCGCCGAGGTAGCCGACTGACGCGCAACCCGCCTCGCTCGTTGGCTTACGGACGCAGCGCCACCCGCAGCAGCGTCACGACGGCGCGCCACCGGTCGTCGGCCGGCGTGTCGGCGTCGCCACTGCCGCCTGTCGTGAGGTCGGCGAGGTGGTCGATGACGATCGTCTCGAGCGCCAGTGCGGCAACCGCAGGGTCGAGTGTGGCGCGCACCGCGCCCCGCCGCTGCAGCGCCTCGAGCAGCGTTGCGATCTCGACGCGCAGCGCTGCGAGCGAGGGCAGGTCGAGCACCTGGCGTGGCGGCATCGTCGGATCGCCGGCGAGCACACGGGAGACGAGCGGGTGGTCGATCACGGCGTCGGCGAGCCCCTCGGACATCAGGTCGAGCAGGTCGGCGAGCGATGGCACGCCGTCGCCGACGTCGAGCCGCGCCCGTGCGAACTCGACAAGGGCCTCGGCGTCGGAATCGACGGCGGCGACGAACAGCGCCAGCTTGTCCTCGAAGTAGCGGTACACGGCCGTCGGCGACACGCCTGCATCGCGAGCGATGTCGCCGAGCGCGACCCGCTGGTAGGAACTGCGGGCGAAGCGGTCGATCGCCGCCGCGACGAGTGCCTCGCGCGTGCGCTCGCCCTTGGTGAGCCTGCCGTTCGCCATCGCTCGCATGCTAACCACGTCGCAGAAACGAAGTGAGGAATCTTGAACAATCCTCACTTCGTGGTTATGCTCACTGGCATGCTCGCCACGTCGCGACCCCACGACCCCGCTCGCACACGAGACCGCGTCACGCAACTCTCGACGGCCTCACTGCGGCGCGTCATCGACCCGGACCTCGACTTCGACCTCGTCGGCTCGCTCGGCGACGGACAGGTGCTCCCCGACGAGCTGCTGTCGATCCACGAGCTCCCCGAGTTCGCCTCGCTCACGCTGGAACAGCGCGCTCGCCTGTCGCGCGAAGAGGTCGCCTCGATCGTCGAATCGGGGCTCCGCTTCGAGGCCGTGCTGATGGCCGGCTTCTCGATGGAGATCTTCCGCAACGACGACCTCACCGACCCCGAGGTCGTCTACTCCCTGCACGAGATCGGCGAGGAGACGCGCCACTCGCGCCTGTTCAGCCGGCTGCTCTCGCAGCTCGAACCGACCGCCCGCAACCCGCTGTCGAGGTGGCGGTGGGTCGCCGCAAAGATCATCCCCCGCATCCTGCGCCGTCGCGCGACCCTCGACGTGCTCGTGCTCGGTGGCGAGGAGATCCCCGACCTGCTGCAGCGCAAGGCGGCCGAACACCCCGACACCGACCCGTTCCTGCGAGAGGTCAACCGCTACCACCGTGGCGAGGAGGCGCGACATCTCGCCTACGCCCGCGCCGTGCTGCCGTCGCGGCTCGCCGAAGCCGGTCGCGTCGACCGGTTCCTCGTCCGCCACGTCGTGCCACGGGTCATCCACATGATGTTCGACACGCTCGTTCACCCCGGCGTGTACGCGACGGTCGGCTTACCCACGTTCGACACGTGGAAGCGGGCGAACAAGACACCGTCACGTGTCGCGCTCCGCCACGAGGCCACGCGCCCGATCGTCGCCTCGCTCATGGCCGCCGGTGCGATGCGCGATGGTCGCCTGACGAAGCCCTGGCGCGAGCTCGCCGGCGTCGACGCGTCAGGCCAACCGCTCGCCTGACCTCACGCACTGTGGTGGAGCCGCGCCGCGAGACGTGCAGTCGGGTGCCGAGGGAAGCGCCAGCGACGAGGCACACGCGGCGCGAGGAGAAAGCGAAGCGGACGACGAGCCCGCCATCAGGACAGTTCGGCGAGACGCTGGCGCATCGGGATCGGCATCTCGACGGGCTCGCCGTCACGGATGGCCCTGACGTGTTCACCGTTCTCGTCCCACACGTGACAGCTGTTGAGGCTCGAGCGTGCCGCCGCCTCGCGTTGTTCGGGGGTCAGCTCGCCGGGGACCATGCGGCCGGACTCGGACTGTGACGCCTGCATCGACCAGATCGACTGGATCGCCACCGGACCCATCGCCATCAGCAGCGCCGTCGTGTGCGTGCAACCACGTGGCCCTCCGAACAGCTCGCGCACCTTGTTGTTGAAGCCACGGGCGATCGACAGACCCACGAGCTCTCCATAGTGATCGGTGATGCGTGGACAGCTCACGTGGGGATGCGTCTCGAACAGCACGTCGGCGCCGACGATCTCCATCGACGGGAATCTCACCCGCAACTCCACCTGCATGTGGT
>JACDGA010000239.1 GCA_013815505.1 Acidimicrobiia bacterium | reverse complement strand
CGGCGGACTTCGGCGTCCGTTCGTCGTTACAGTGCATCGCATGGCAGCAACCATGTTGATGGTGTGGATCGACCAGGACCTCTGCACGGGGGACGGCATCTGCCAGGAGATCGCCCCCGACGTGTTCGTCGCCCGCGACGACGGGCTGTGGGTCGTGAAGGAAGAGGCGAGTCACTTCGGATCGACGGTCGTGTTCGACGGCGGTGACGGTGCAGGCCATGGTCCAGACGGCGGGCGCGGTGTCGCCCGCATCCCCGACTCGCTCATCGACAGCTCCGTCGAAGCCGCCGAGGAGTGCCCCGGCGAGTGCATCATGATCGAGCCCTACGACCAGGCGACGATCGACGCACGCGGTGGCTGACGTGCCGGGTCGCCGCGACGGGATGACGGTCCCGTTGCCAGGTCCGCTGCACACGCACGCCGACGGCCTCACAGAACTGGCCGACCTCGGTTACAGCGATGTGTGGTCGGCAGAGGCCGACGGCGCCGACGGCTTCACGCCGCTCGCGATGGCCGCAGCGTGGGAGCCCCGACTGCGCCTCGGCACGGCCATCATTCCCGCCTTCACCCGGTCGCCGGCCTGCTTCGCGCAGTGCGTGGCGAGCCTCGCCGATGCGGCGCCTGGCCGTTTCGCGATCGGCATCGGGACGTCGAGCAACGTCATCGTCGAACGCTGGAACGGTGTGCCCTTCGTCGAGCCGTACCGCAAGGTCCGAGATGTCGTGCGCTTCCTGCGAGACGCGTTCGCGGGCGACAAGGTCTCGAAGCAGTACGACACGTTCGAGGTGCAGGGCTTCCGGCTCGGCGTGCGTGCCGAACAGCCGCCGCCGATCCTCATCGCCGCGTTGCGCGAGCAGATGTTGCGCCTTGCGGGACGTGAGGCCGACGGCGCGATCATCAACTGGCTCGCGCCCGGCGACGTCGAACGCGTCGCCGGCATCGTCCACGACGCAGCCGGCGGTGCACCGCGCGAGATCGTCGCCCGCATCTTCGTCTGCCCGAGCGAGAACACCGACGTGGTGCGCGCCGGGGCACGCTTCGCCATCGCCGCATACATGAACGTGCCGGTGTACGCCTCGTTCCACGAGTGGCTCGGTCGGGGTGACGCGTTCGCGCCGATGTGGGCGGCCTGGAAGGCGGGGGATCGCAAGGCGGCGATGGCAGCCATCCCCGACGAGATCGTCGACGACCTCGTCGTGCACGGGTCGCCCGAGCACTGCAGGGCAAGGATCGACGAGTACTTCGCCAACGGTGTCACGACGTCGTCGTTGGCCCTGCTGCCGCTCGATCCCGACCTCGACTTCTGGACCGCGGTGCGCAGCCTGGCGCCGCCCGCTGCGGCGTCGTCGGGCTAGTCCTCGGCGAGCTCTTCGACGGTGAGCGCGCGCAGGAGGCAGAACTCGTTGCCCTCGGGGTCGGCCATGACGACCCATGTCACGTCGTTCGACTGCCCGACGTCGACGCGTCGCGCGCCGAGCGCCTCGTAGCGCGCGACCTCGGCTGCTTGATCGTCGGGGCGCAGATCGAGGTGGATGCGGTTCTTCACGGCCTTGTCCTCCGGCACGGCGCAGAACAAGATGTCGGCCGCCACGCCGTCCTCGGGGCTGCCTTCTGGAGGTTCGAGGACGCTCTCGTCGTCGTCCTCGTCGGTGATGCGCCACCCGAGCGCTTCGGCCCACCAGCGGGCCTGCGCGCGGGGATCGTGAGCATCGAACGAGATGGCCTGGATGCGAATCGTCATGCGGGCAGTGTGCCGCGACGTCGCGCCGTGGGTCGAGTGGGTTGCGGTGCGGCGAGACGACGCGCGATCAGCTCGCCTCGAACTCGACGAGTCGCTGGGTGGCGACGTCGAAGCGGGCCCGGATCGTGCACGCCGGCTCCTCGTCGGTGACGTACGGGTTGCACTCGGCGAATTCGTCGAGGTAGCGACGGCCGTCGACATCGACGCCGATGTAGCGGACCTCGAACCAGCCCCAGCGGGTCCAGCCGTCGGCGGCCAGCCCTCACGACGCGGGAGGACTTGGGTGACCATCGCCTCGTGGGCCATCCAGACATCGAGCGACATCGTGGTGGTGCGGCGATCGAACGTGTCGGGCAGCGCCGCCGCGGCCGTCACCCGGACGATGCTGGGCGCAGCGACGGGCGTCGAAGCTCGTAGAGGCGCTGACGGTGCAGCGGCCGGAAGAGCGGCCACGGCGTGTCGACGCCATCTTCGGCAGAGTCGTAGTTCGGTGCGGAGAGGAACACGTTGACGAGCAGCGGTTGGTAGGGCGTCACGTCGCTGAGACGATCGCCGCCGTCGGCGAGTCCTGCGAGCGCTCCGGCGAGGGGGTCGAGACGACGACGCGCCTCGGTCTGCTGTGGATCGAGCTCGTCGGTGTCGAATCCCAGCGCCCACGCTGAGACGGTTGTGCTGCCCCGGTGGACGTGTACGGTGACGACGGTGCTGCCGACGTCGGTGACCTCCGGCTCGCCGTAGTCGACGTCGCCGAAGGGACGTGCCGCAGTGGCGAGGCCGAGCAGCTCGTCAAGGGCCGCGTCGCCGACACGAAATGTCGCGAATCCGAGAGCGTCGGGCGATTCGTCGCCGCAGGCGGCGAGCGTGAGCACGGTGGTGAGGACGATGGGGGTTCCCAGCAGGCGTCGCGAGGGGCGCATGCAGGATGTGACGCTCGGGCCATGGGCGATGTTCCGCGGTGCCTCCCGTCGCTCGCGGCGTTAGGCGGCCCGGGGCGGATCGACGTGGCGGGCCGGGATCGTGGCGTGCGGCTCGGCGAGCTCGGCGGCAGCGGCGGCGGCGAGCATCTTGCGGATCTCGGCGATGTGCCGGCGTCCCCTGCGCACCGTGGCGGCGTCGAGGCGGAACCTCGCCGGCACGCGATCGGCGGAGAAGAATGACAGCTGGCCAGAGGGGCGTGCTGCCATGGCGGTGCTGGTGCTGGTGGATGAAGTGGTGGTGTTCGTCATGCTGCACACCCTCGCAAGGGGGTGTGACAGCACGTGTGAGCAGGAGTTTCGCTACATCTGCACGGCGATGAACGTGGCCACGACGGCGACGAGTGCGACCGCGACCGGCGTCACGTAGGTCGCCCACGCCGGCACCTTCCAACGTGGTGCGAACATGACGAAGCCGGCGGCTGCACCGGCGACGACGCCGCCCACGTGACCTCCGATCGAGATCCCGGGGATGCTGAACGTGAACACGAGGTTGATCAGCAGCGTCATGCCGAGCCCCGTCGAGAACGGGTTGATGCCCTGGTGGCGGAGCGCGACGAATGCCGCGCCCATGAGCCCGAAGACGGCACCCGATGCGCCGCCGTGGAATCCGTCGGGTTGCAGCAGCATCGCGCCGGCCGACCCGCCGAGCAGTGCCGCGAGGTAGAGCAGTCCGAACCGGATCCGCCCGATCATCGGTTCGAGGAGCTGGCCGAGCTGGAACAGCAAGAACATGTTGAGCAGCAGGTGGAAGATGCCGAAGTGGAGGAACCCCGACGACACGAGGCGGTACCACTCGTCGCGGGCGAGAAAGCCCTCTGCGAGCCCGATGTCGAACTGACGCCGACTCACGAGGTTGCGGCCGCTCACGGCATCGGAGCTGTCGGCCGCGATCCAGACGAACACGGCGACGTTGATCGCCATCAGCGCGTAGGTGACGAGCGTGATCTGGCGGGCGTTCCAGGCGCGGGCCTTGAAACCCGCGGTCGGACGGCTCTGCTTGGCGCACTCGAGACAGTGGCTGCCGAGGGGCGCCTGGACGAGGCATTCGTTGCACGCCGGACGGCCGCAGCGCGTGCAGCGTCGCCACGCCGCACG
>JACDGA010000238.1 GCA_013815505.1 Acidimicrobiia bacterium | reverse complement strand
GATCTCACGGGGGTCGTGGGCGAGCTCGGCGATTACGAGAGCCCGCCGTGGCGGGTGTCGGAGGTGTCGCTCGTCGAGTCACACCTGCGGCGGCGAGGCGAGCGCGGGCCGCGCTACGAGGTGCTCGAGCGCTTCCCGCTCGGCGTCGCCTGACCGCTGCCGCAGCATCACTCGTCGGGCGGTCGCCCGACGAGCAGGCGTACGCCGAACCACAACAGCACGACGGCGGCGACCACGATGAGCAACCACTTGATCAGGCCGATGACGAACCGGAACGCGAGGTAGACGACGAGCGCCAGGCCAAGCGCGATCAGCACCTTTCCCAGCAGGTTGCCGCCTCTCGGTCGCACGGTCTGTGCCATGGCGGGAACGGTACCGGCGGCCGATCAACTCGGTGCCGTCGCGGCGCGCGCCGGCAATGAGGCGGGCACCGTGATCTCGAGCAGCAGGAGGTCGCCCGACGCGTCGGTGAGCCGGTGGGGCATTCCTCGTGGGACGGCGATCGACGTGGCCTTCGTCAGCCGTTCGCGCGTTGCAGGACTGCCGAATTCGAGTTCGGCGTCGCCGTCGAGCACGAACCACAACAGGAGGTCGCCGTCGTGGGCCATCGGCGTCGCAACCGCGGCGTCGGTCGCCGTGCCGGCCGCGGCGCCCGCCGCCGTGCGGGCACAGTCGAGCCGCAGCATGCGGACACCGGCGAGTCCCGCAGTGGCGTCACCGACGCCGGTGTCGCTCGCCTCGAACCCAGTGCGGCGCGACGGTGTCCACGAGTGGCCGCCGGCCCGATGGTGCACGAACGCCTGGCCGTCCCACTGCCGCTGCGGCTGGCGGTCGTCGTTGGGCAGCGTGAGCACGTGGTCGACGTGCGTCTCGTGCTCGCCCGGGCACGACAGCTCGACGACCTCGGCGCCAGGCGATGCCTCGAGCACCCGATGCCGGATGCCCGGAGGCTGCAGCACGCAATCGCCGGCCCCGAGCACGAACGGCGGCCCCTGGTCCTCGTAGACGACGCGCACCCACCCGGCGGCGCAGACGATCACCTGGAAGCGGATGCGGTGGTGGTGCACGTAGTCGGGGACGGGTCCGCCGTCGGGAATCACGATGTGCGAGGCGATGAAGCGTCCGCCGTGACGGGCGGGGATGAGGTCGCGGTAGCGCATTCCGGCGCGCCCGGCCGGACCGGGCTCGGCCGAGGCCCGCGAGATGACGAGGGCGTCGTCGAGCGCCGGGAGGTCGTCGTCGGTCAGCGCACGGGACGCCGCGACGACGCTCACACGTGTGCCGTTCGGTGCAACCATCTCGTCGCCGGGCGTGAACCCGATCGGCGAGTCGTCGAGTCCGGCAGCCGTGTCATCGACGACGAGACGGATCGAGCCGGCGTCGCCGGGTGCGTCGCGGTCGAGCCGCAGGCGCACTCCGTGCCCGGACACCACGGCCACAGCGGGGTCGTCGGCGGGCATGATCGTGTGGAGGCGGAACCCGAGTTGCTCGGTGAAGAAGGCGAGCGTCGCCGTCAGGTCGCCACACGGCAGCACGACCTCTGCCTGCATCGCGTCGTCGCTCATTGGTGCACCATGGCCGTGTGGACCAACGACCGGGAAGACGGGCGGTGCACCACTGAGCGCTTCGTTGCCGTGACGATTGTTCGCTCGCAGGGCTCGCTCACGCTGGCCGACGGTACCCGGCGGGTGCGGCGTTGCCCTGTCCGAGCGCTGTCGGCGCGGCGGGCATTGCGATGATGGGGTATCGCTGATCACCGGCCGTTCGCGATCGTGGACATCGACGGCGTCGTTGCGGACGTGCGGCACCGGTTGCGCCACGTGGAGCGCCGGCCGAAGGACTGGGATGCGTTCTTCGCCGCCGCCGAACGGGATCCTCCCCATCCTGAGGGCATCGCCGTCGTGTCGACGCTGGCCGCCGATCACGACGTCGTCTACGTGACGGGGCGGCCCGAGCACCTCCGCGCCGTGACGGAGACGTGGCTCGAAGTGCACGGGATCGGTGGGCGCCGCCTCGTCATGCGCACCGAGCGTGACCGCAGTCCGGCAGCGCACCTCAAGGTGCAGATCGTGCGGCGTCTGGAATCCGAGGCGCCGATCGGCGTGGTCGTCGACGATGACGCCGAGGTGCTGGCGGCGATGGAGGCGGCGGGTTACGCCACGTTCGCGGCGACGTGGGAGCGCCGGGCGATCGAGGAGGATGCCGCCCTGGCCGAGGCGCAGGAGGCGGACGGCCGCACCTGACGGCGTGCCGGCTATGCGCCGGTGTCCGCCTCGCCGCTCTGATCCGCTGCGCCCTCTGTGGCCGGATCGTTCTCGGTGGTCCCGTCGGGTCTGTCGGATGCGTCGGTGGGATCGGACGGCGCCCACTCGGGCTTGGCACCGGACTCCAACTCGACGACCAGCGCCTTCGCCGCTCGCCACGCTTCGTCCGCCTCGGCGATGCCGGAGCGGCCCGCTCTCGCCTGTTGCACCCGCTCGATCGCCCGTTCCAGGTCGCGGCGGGCGATCTTCAGCGCGGCGGCACGGTCGGCCGCGGCACGGGCGGCGTCACGAGCGTCGCGGCGCGTGCGCAGCACTCGCTCACGTTCGGCCTGCTCGCGCGCCTTCGTCTCGAGTAGGCGTTGCCCGAACGCGACGATCGGGTCCTCTTGTGCGGCGGGTGCGGACTTGCGTCGCTTGCGTGACGGCACGGCACACAGTCTGTCGCTTCGGACCGCTCGACTGGCTCGGCGGGCGGAACGGGAGGGATTCGAACCCCCGGGCCTTGTGAGCCTCCCGCTTTCAAGGCGGGTGCAATTGTCCACTCTGCCACCGTTCCGCCCGACAGGCTAGCGATGGCCGCCGGGACGCGGAGGTGGTGCCCCTAGACTGGCGTGCTCCCGGGAGAGGTGCCGGAGCGGCCGAACGGGGCGCCCTGCTAAGGCGTTGATCACGCAAGTGGTTCGTGGGTTCAAATCCCACCCTCTCCGCTGATCCGAGGAGTAATGGTCAGGTTTGAACCCCGCGCCTCGTCGGCGACCGCATCATCGAGCGCATGGCTGTCACGCTGATTCGATGAGCTCGGGCAGCCGGCACAAGCGGGCCAGAACGCCGAGACCTTCGGGGCTGCCCGGCCAGTGTTGTCGCACGACCTCAGGGCCGGCATGTCGCATCACGCTCCGAAGGACGACACCGATGATGATGGCGTCGTCCGCGTAACCGAGGACCGGGATGATGTCCGGCACGATGTCGATCGGAAATGCCAGGTAGGCGAGCAACAGGAACAACCGGACACGCACTCCACGTCCGAGGCTGTCTTCGCGAGCCAGCCGGTGAACAAGCCGAGCAGTGTCGGGCACGATGCGAGCGGCGTCGCGCAGGGTCGACCCTTGCGGATGCAGCAATGCGAGACCGACGAGCAGAACGACCCACATCAACAGCAGTGCAGCCACGAGCCCGATCGCGATCGTGATCAGCAGACGCACGCGAATGACTGTACGAGTCGTCGCCGTCGCCCGGCCGCGGCTCGCGTCGATCGGGTGAACGGTGAATTCCTCGCTGTTCTTGGTGGCGCCTGAATGCCTACCCGGAGATCACACCCGTCCGGATACGAGGATCGCCCGTCCCGGGATCTCGACGCCATCGTCGGTGATGTACTGCGCTGCGAGCTCTGCGGCGGTACGGCGAACGGCGGCGTGCTGTTCTTGGGTCGCCGTCTCGAACGCCGCGGCGAGCGGCCCAGCCAGCGAGCTGACCCTGTCGACGTGGGAGTCGATGTCGTCGGCGCGGAAGGCGATTGCGAACTCCTCGACCTTCACATCCACGAATCCAGCGCCCTTGAC
>JACDGA010000039.1 GCA_013815505.1 Acidimicrobiia bacterium | reverse complement strand
ACGAGCGGAACTGCGTCGGCGCGCCCGTCGCTGCCGCGCTCGTCGAGTCGGTAGCGGTACGGGTTCCACCATCCGCTGCGATCGCTGCAGGCGATCAGCTCGTCGTCGTCGGTGAAGCCCGGCTGCACGACCGATTCGCTCGCACCGCCGGCGAGCCGGCGCGCCCCGGTGATCCCGACGGGCTGCCGGTCGGTTCCACGGTCGATCGTCGCGGTGTGCAGTGTCGTCGCGTCCCACGGCATGTTGGGATGGGACCATTGCAGCCAGGCGATCTGATCGCCGCGTGCCGCCGGCGCGTGCACGAAGTCGGGTCCGGTCACGAGCACGCGCACGAGCATCGGGTCGGAGGCGGCGGCGCCATCTGCTGGGAGCAGCACGAGCTCGTTCATCGCTTCGCCGTGCTCGGCGACGACGTCGGGCTCGTGCGACTCGCGCAGGCAGAGAAGCCAGTCGTCGTCGATCCACGTCGGCTCGCTCCATCGCCATCCACGCGCGACCGACGAAGTCGGGGAGATCGCAGTCGGTTCGGCGCCGATCCCGGCGCGATACATCCGCTGATCAGACCAGTTGGAGAACAGCACCACGCCGTCACGGACGTTCCAGGCGCCGCCGCCGTACTCGTGCAACGCAGTGCGCGCGTTCCATGCTTCGGCGTCAGTGGGTGGTGGGAACAGCTCGTCGATCGAGCCCGATGCCGAGCGACGGACGAGCTGGAGCCGGCCGCCCTCGTCGGGCCGCGACTCGCTCCACCAGATGTCGTGGCCGTCGGCGCGGACCTCGACCACGGTCGCCGCGCCGGCGACGAGGCTGGCAGCGGTGATCGGCGACGGCCACGAGCCGTGGGGAAGGGTGCGTGTACTCACCCCCCGAGGTTGTCACGTCCCCCAGCGTTCTGAGTCACGAACAACGTCGAATCTCGACGTATGCGGTGACTCAGAGAGCCGCCCAGATTTGTGAGTCACGAACAACGCCGGGACTTGGCGTTTGTGGTGACTCAGAAGCACGTGCGGCTAGGCCGCCGACCGTTCGAGGACGTGGACGCCGCACGCCGAGCCGAGGCCGATGACGTGGGCGAGGCCGACGCGGGCGCCTTCGATCTGGCGGTCACCGGCCTCGCCACGGAGGTGGTGGCAGACCTCCCAGATGTTGGCGAGACCGGTCGCCGAGATCGGGTGACCCTTCGACTGCAGGCCGCCCGACACGTTGACCGGGGTCGAACCGTCACGCCACGGGGCACCCGACTCGAAGAAGTCGACGGCGCCGCCCTCGGGGCAGAGCAGGAGGTTGTCGTAGTGCACGAGCTCGGCGGTGGCGAAGCAGTCGTGCAGCTCGACGAGGTCGAGGTCTTCGGGCCCGATGCCAGCCTGCTCGTAGGCCGTGGTGGCGGCATTGCGGGTCAGCGTGTTGACGTTGGGCAGCACCTGGCACGCCTCTTCCCACGGATCCGTGGTGAGCACGGAGGCAGCGACCTTCACGGCGCGCCGCTGCTGCTCGGCCGAGAGGGTCTTCAGCTTGGCGCCCGTCGTGACAACCGCAGCCGCGGCGCCGTCGCAGTTGGCGGAGCACATCGGGCGCGTGTTCGGGTACGAGATCATGAGGTCGCCCATGATCTCTTCGAGCGTGAACTGCTTCTGGTAGGCGGCGAGCGGGTTGAGCGTCGAGTGGGCGTGGTTCTTCTCGCTGATCTTGGCGAACAGCTCGAACGACGTGCCCCCATAGCGGTGGCCGTACTCCATGCCGATCTGGGCGAACACGCCGGGCATCGTGTTGGTTCCGATGCGACCGTCGGTGCCCGTCACCGCACCGAAGCGTCCGGACGGCTCCCAGTTTTCCTTCTCGGATCGAGGGGTGCCGCCACCGCCGAGGAGTCCGGCGCCCGAGAGCTTCTCGACGCCCACGGCGAGACCCATCTCGGCCTCGCCGGACTTCACAGCCATGATCGCCGTCCGCAGCGCAGTGGCGCCGGTGGCGCAGGCGTTGGCGACGTTGTAGACGGGGATGCCGGTCTGGCCGACCTGCTTTTGCAGCTGCTGTCCGATCCCTGCGCCGGCGTTCATCAGGTTGCCGGCGGCGAGGACGCCGATGTCGGCCATCGTGACGCCGCCGTCGGCGAGTGCGTTGGCCGTCGCCTCTGCGGCGAGGTCGACGGCGTCGCGGTCGGTGTGCTTGCCGAACTTGGTCATGTTGATGCCGAGGATCCAGATGTCGTCGCTGGCGCTCATTGTGTGACTGCTCCTGTTGGTTCGTAGCCGAATCCGATGGCGGCGGTGCCGTTGGCGTCGTCGCCGATGGGGAACGTCGTGAGGCGGACGGGCATCCCGACCGTGATGTGTTCGGGGTCGGGTTCGGTGTTCACGACGTTGGCTCGCACGCTCGTGCCGTCGCAGTCGACGACTCCGGCGACGAAGGGCACCGGGATCCCCGGTGCGGCGAAGGCGACGATCGTGAACGTGCGCAGCGTGCCCTCGTTGGCGACCGGGACGGTCGTGAAGTCGGTGGCGAAGCACGAGGCGCAGCCGTTGCGGTGGTCGAAGAAGCGGGCGCCGCACGACGTGCACTCGTGGGCGACGAGGTGTGGTTCGCCGTCATCGAGCACGAGGTAGTCGACGAGCGGGATCTGGGCAGGTGCGGACGTGGACGCGTCGGCGGTGTCGGTGTCGGTCATCGCCATCGGACGGTACCGACCGCCCCCCGCTTACGTCGGATCGAGCCACCACCCCACCACCGTCTGGGCGGGATTCCTCCCACCGCGTCCTCTGGGCGGGATCTTTTCCAGCAGGTGGAACGGATCCCACCCAGACCGTGTCGCGACGTCAGAAGACGAGATCAGGCGGCGACTGCGGGTGACGTGGCGCGGCGACGGCTGGGCCACCAGCGGACGCCAGCGGCGAGGGCGATGAAGAGCACGAAGATTCCAACGCAGACGATCACGATCTCGATCGTGCTGCGCTCGTTCGGATCGAGGAACGGGTACGGGTACCAGTCGACGATCGGGCCACGGATGAGCGTGTACACGAGCCAGACCGACGGAACGACGAGCCACAGCCCAGCCGTCGACACGGACGGCGCCGTTCGTGGAGGATCGATCAACCAGTCCCCGACGACGACGATCGGTCCGATGACGTGGAGGACGAGGTTGACCCACACGAGTTGCACGTCGACGTCGACACCGGCGGGCGCCAGCAGCGTCGCGTACACGATCCCGGTGACCGTCATGTACAGCGTGGCCGCTCCGCGCAGTACGTGACCGAGGCCGACGTGGTCGCGCACTGCGGGCCGAGCCGCCACGATTGCCAACGCCACCGCGGCGATGATGTTGCTCAGGATCGTGAAGTAGCTGAAGAAGTTCGTCGCGCTGAACGCCGTGCGGTCTGAGCTGTAGTTGAACTGGGCCACGATCCCGACGACGATCGCCAGTGCCATCGCCGCCCGCCCGAGCCGCAGCCACGTGGACATCCCGGGAAGTCTACGACGAGTGGTCGCGTGCAGAGTGCCGAGTGGTGCCTCGTCCATCCCACCAGATCGGGTCAGGCGACGTGCCACGCTCGCGACGGGAATCCGGCCTCGGGATCGAGCTCGCTCGACTTCGGAACTGAGATCCCTGCGCATCGGTTCCCCCTATCGGTCTGGCGTCCGACGGACAACGGGACACCGACGGGGAACGAGGGCGATGGCGGATGGGCTCGCCGTCCGCTCGTAGGATCGGCGGGTCGGCGTCGGTCGGATGCCCCTCTAGCTCAATGGTTAGAGCAGCGGGCTTTTAACCCGTTGGTTCAGGGTTCGAATCCCTGGGGGGGCACCGCGATCCTCCCCGTTGGGTCAGATACCGAACGAGGCGGTGCGCATCGCTGCGACCGAGTCGTTCGGGCCGCTGAGCTTCGCTCGGCTGTGGGCCTGACGGCCGTAGATGAACATCACCAGCTCTCCGGTCGGGCCGGTTGCCGTCACCGCCGGGTCGCCGGCGTTGGCGACGAGCGGTTCGCGACCCGGGCTCTCGAGCACGACCCCGGCGGGCGCTTTGCGGGCGAGCAGCCTGGCGCCACGGCGGAGGGCGGTGGACAGGTCGGCCTCGAGGTCAGCGCCGAGCGTGCGCACCGTCCACGTGTCCTGGGCCCGCCGCACGTCTTCGTGATGGACGAAGAACTCAACGGTGTTGACCGCACGGTCGACGCGGTCCACACGCGTCGGTGACCAGCCCGGAGGTCCCTTGCGCAACCGGTCGACGAGCTCGACCAGTCCCTTCTCCGCCGTCTGCTCACGCACCTTCTCGCCATACCCGGACAACGGTCCCAGCAGGGTGCCGATCGCGCCGTCGGGCCGACGCTCACGCACGACGAGATGCGCAGCAAGGTCACGCACGTTCCAGTCACCGCACAGCGTCGGCGCGTCGGGCCCGACGTCGAGCATCAGGTCGCACAGCGCGAGCCGCTCGTCCCAGGCCGGCGTGGTCATCGATCGCACCGTACCGGAACGCCTTGCGACGGGTAATCGTGCGGTGCTGAAAGCGTGTCGATCGCCGTGACGAGCGGTGGCACAGTGCGTGCCGTGACCGTGCAGCTCCGCCAGGCCCAATGCGACGACCACACGGCGATCGCCGCCGTTCTCCCGCAGTGGTGGGACGGCAGACCCGTCGACGAGCTGCTGCAGCGGTTGTTCTTCGAGCACTTCGCCTCGACGTCCCTCATCGCCGAGGACCACGACGAGCTCGCCGGCTTCCTCGTCGGGTTCGTCTCGACCGATCGACTCGACGAGGCCTACGTGCACTTCGTCGGCGTCGCCCCCGACCATCGTGGCGACGGCATCGGCCGACTGCTGCACGACCGCTTCGCGCAACAGGTCGCAGCGCTTGGTGTCCGCACGGTTCGCTGCATCACGGCCGAGGAGAACACCGCGTCCGTCCGCTTCCACGAATCGATCGGGTTCTCCATCGACGGGCGCGAGCGTGGCCACGTGCAGATGTCTCGCGTGGCGGACGTGGACGAACCTCGCATGATCGTGCGACTCGATCCGAGGTCCGACGACGAGCCATTCCCGACGGTCGCGTCCGAGCGTTGGCCGATCACGCCCGGGACGCGTCTTGTCGGTGACGCCGTCGAGCTGACCGTCGCCGACCCCGACGTCGACGGTCCGCCTCTGTTCTCCGCCATCGATGACGACGAGGTGTGGGCTCACGTTGCCGGACGACCCACCGACGCCGACGGCATGCGAGCGCTCCTGCGCCAGCGCACCCAGCTCCCGGGTTGGTGCCCGTGGGTGGTGCGCCTTCGCCGACCGGTCGGGGGTCTCGACGAGGGTGCCGTGGTGGGGACGACCTCGTTCCTCGACGTCGTCCCCCATGACGCCAGGGGCGAGATCGGCGCCACGCTCTCTCGCCGCAGCGTGTGGGGCAGCGAGGTGAACCCGGCATGCAAGCTTGCCCTGATGATCGTCGCGTTCGAGGAGCTCGGGTGGGGGCGCGTGCAGCTCAAGACCGACATCCGCAACCACCGCTCGCAGCGAGCGATCGCCCGTCTCGGGGCGACGTACGAGGGCACCCTGTCGCGCTACCAGCGGCGCACCGACGGCACCGTGCGCGACACCGTGCTGTTCGCCGTGACGGTCGACCGTTGGCCCGCCGTCAAGGAAGCGCTCCAGCGTCGCCTCACCACCCATCCCGCGTCGGCGGTTTCACGCGACACTGGCGGAAATCGCTGACACCGGCAATGGCGCGGCGGTATGTCCGTTTAACCGCCGGAGTCGAGCGTGCCGTCGAGCAGCGCTTCGTGGCGACGGGCGATGCGGTCTTCGGTGGCCGCCCAGCGCCACACGCTGGCGACCATCAGCGGCAACGTCGTCGCCATCCCACTGACCCACATCAGCGCGGCGGCAGCGCGTTGGTCGTCGACCGCCCCGCCATCGCCGAGGCGAGCGGCGTACGTCGGGACGAGCGGATCTTTCGCCGTCATCAGGATCACCGCCAGCAACGCACTCCCGGCGATGATGCCGAACACCGCTGCGATCCGCGCCGGTGCGTTCGCCTTGCGCGTCGCGAGGATGGCCGACCACACCGCCACGCTGCCGAGCAGGTAGCCGGCATGCTCGGCTTCGTGCAGCCAGCGGTTGCCGAGCGCGTCGTCGTAGATCGCGGTGAGATGCGTGGCGAAGAGGACGCCGAGGAACAGCACCGGCGCGACGAGCGGCGCACTTCGGTGCCATGCCGCACCGACCCGCCGTCCGAGCGGCGTCGTCCGGATGACACCGGCGGCGAGCAAGGTGTGCACCGGTCGAGCGACCACGAACAGCGGCGCAGCGCCGATGATGACGAGCAGGTGCTGCACCATGTGGCCGGTGAAGCTGCGTTCGGCGACCTCTTCGAAGCGCGGGCTGCTGGCGAGCAGCACGAGCACGACTGCGATCGTCCAGCAGCCGAACCGCACGAGCGACCGGGCAGTGTCGCGCCACCAGACGGCGCCGAAACCGGCGACGAGGACGACCGCGATGGCGACGAACGTGACGTGGTCGTAGTCCGAGTGGGCGAGGACCGTCATCGGTCGGCGTCTCTCACGAGCAGGGCGACCTGCGACGCCACGATGGCGAGCCCGGAGATGGTCATCCACGACCCGAGCGCAACCCCCAGCGCGATCGCGCTCATCCCCGCCGCCAGCGCCAGTGGCCGCACGCTGGCGGTCGGATAGATCCCGACGACGCCGGTCTCGTCGCCGGCGTCGGCGTCGAGGCGATCCTGCGGCCGCGGCTCAGGATGGCGACGGCGGAAGTCCCACAACCATCCCGCGACGAGCCCGCCGAGTCCCGTCGCCAGCAGCAACAGGCTGATGCCGGCCGGGTCACCCTTCACGGCGATGTAGATCGCGCCGATGACGGCGAAGTACACGGCGACCCCCGCCCAGAGCGTGGTCTCCACCGTGATGCTGTGCTCGACCACCTTCTCCTTGCCGTGCGCGGCGGTGTCGCGGTCGTCGTCGAGCGGTCCCGGCGTCGCCGGCTCGTCAGCCGCCGTTCCCGACTCGTCGCGCCGCCGGGCAAGCGCGGCAGCGACACCGGGAGCAGCGACGTCGTCGTGCCCGGACCACCGCAGGTCGAACACGGGACGCTCCGAACGGATCGGCGGGAGCCACGTGAAGTTGTGCTCGGGCGGCGGCGACGACGTCGCCCACTCGAGCGAGTTGGCGTGCCACGGATCGGCGCCGGCATCTCGCGATCCACGCAGCCCGCGCACGACGTTGACGACGAACGGGATCATCGACAGGGTCATGATCGCCATCCCGATCGACGAGATCATGTTGAGCGTCTCGAACTGGTCCGTGGGGGAGTAGTCGGCGACACGGCGGGCCATCCCGTCGCGCCCGAGGATGTGCATCACGAAGAACGTCATGTGGAACCCGATGAACAACAACGCGAACTGCACGTGCGCGAGGCGCCGGCCGAGCATCCGGCCCGTCACCTTCGGCCACCAGAAGTAGATGGCGGCGAAGAACGCGAACACGACCGTGCCACCCATCACGTAGTGGAAGTGGGCGACGACGAAGTACGTGTCGGACAAGTTGAAGTCGAGCGTCGGCGAGGCGAGCATCACCCCGGTCAACCCGCCTGCCACGAACGTGACGATGAACCCGATGGCGAACACGAGCGGCGGCTCGAAGTGCAACGAGCCGCCCCACATCGTGCCGATCCAGTTGAACACCTTGACGCCCGTCGGGACGGCGATCAGGAACGACGTGGCGGCGAAGAACGGCAGTACCACCTGACCCGTCACGAACATGTGGTGTGCCCAGACCGACGTCGACAGCGCGGCGATCGCCAACGTCGCCAGCACGAGCCCCCGGTAGCCGAAGATCGGTTTGCGCGAGAACACCGGGATGATCTCGGTGACAACGCCGAAGAAGGGCAAGGCGACGATGTACACCTCCGGGTGGCCGAAGAACCAGAACAGGTGCTGCCACAGGATCGGCGATCCCCCCGCTCCCGGATCGAAGAACGTCGTGCCGAACTGGCGGTCGGCGAGCAGCATCATCAGCGCCCCGGTCAGCACGGGGAACGCCAGCAACACCATGAAGCTCGTCAGGAACAGGTTCCACGTGAGGATCGGCAGGCGGAACATCGTCATGCCGGGGGCGCGCAGCATCGTGACCGAGGCGATCACGTTGACCGCACCGAGCGTGCCCGACGTCCCCGTCAGGATCACCGAGATGATCCACAGGTCGGCGCCGAGCCCGGGCGACTCCGACGCGCCCGACAGTGGCGGATAGGCGAACCAACCGAAGCCAGCGGCGCCACCGTCGGTGACGAAACCGAGCAGCATGATGACACCGCCGAACAGGTACAGCCAGTACGACAGCGCGTTGAGCCGCGGGAACGCCAGGTCGGCGGCGCCGATCTGCAACGGGATGAGGTAGTTGGCGAGGGCGAAGCCGAACGGGACGGCGAACAGGTACACCATCACGCTGCCATGGATCGTGAACACGCTGTTGTACGTCGTCTCGTCGACGAGCTGCAGCCCTGGCTGGGCGAGCTCGGCCCGGATGACGCCGGCGAGCAGTCCGCCGATTGCGAGGAACACCATCGACGTCATCGCGTAGGCGACGCCGATCGCCTTGTGATCGGTGGTGGTCAGCCATTCCGACAGTGAGCGCGGCAGTCCACTGCCGTGTCCCGCCCGATCGCCTCGCTCACCCGTGGCGGGTGCGACCATCTCGTCGACCGAGACCAGCGAGCTGCGCTCGTAGCCGATCGTGCTCATCGTCCGGCCTCCTGCGCTGCCCACGTCTCGAACTCGTCGGCCGTCACGACGCGCACACCGAAGCCCATCTTGTGGTGGTCGAGGCCACAGAACTCTGCGCACACGCCGGCCTCGGGAAACGTCCCCGTGGCGTCGGTGACGTCGACCTCGAAGCGGGTGACGATGCCGGGAATCACATCGCGCTTGAAGCGGAACGCGGGGATCCAGAACGAGTGGATGACATCGAGCGAGGTCATCTCGAACCGCACGGTCGCCCCGGCCGGCAGCACGAGCTCGGGATCGGTCGTCTCGTCGCCGACGACGGTGAGGCCCGACTCCGGGTACTCGAACTGCCACTGCCACTGGAAGCCGGTCACCTCGACGACGAGATCCGTGTCGTCGCCGAGCTCGTCGATCGCTCGCACCGAGCCGAACGTGACGGCGAACAACCCGACGACGATGAGCAACGGCACGACCGTGTACCCGATCTCCAACGGAATGTGGGCGTGGCGCTGGCGCGGCAGTACGTCGTCGCGATGGCGGTAGCGGAGGATCACCCACGCCAACAGCGCGACGACGAGCGCACCGACTCCGAGTGCGATGTAGAAGAACGCATCCCAGATCTGCTCGATGTCCGCTGCCTGCTCGGTGAGCAGCGGCGGCGCACCGGGGCCCGCAGGGGCGGTCGACCACGCCGTCATGTCGACGTCTCCGACGATCGGGAGGCGTGGGCGACGTCGCCGACCGACGTGCCGGCCCTGGGCGCGCGGTCACCGCTCGCACCGGCCGGATCGGTCGAGGGATCGGCGACGGAGTGGTAGCCGCCCGACGAGTCACGACGCACGGCGCCACCGCGCTCGGTGCGCTCGGCGCCCGGACGGTCGGCGAGCACACGGCAGAGCCGGTACGTCACGTACCAGGTGACGGGGGGAGCGACCAGGGCGCCGAACTGCAGCAGCGTCGTCACGTGGCCGATCGAGATGTTCAACGTGCCGGCGATGACGTCCTGCGAACCGCCGAGGAACAGCACCGAGACGAACGCGATCGCAGCGGCACCGGTCGCCGTGCGGACCGGCGCGTCACGTGGACGGTCGAGCAGATGGTGCTCGGCGTCGTCCTTCGTGAAGCGGCGCTCGATCCACGGCACGACCAGGAGGGCGCCGAAGATCGCGCCGGGGATGAGGATTGCGGAGAAGACGAGGTGGTTGATCATGAAACCACCGATG
>JACDGA010000237.1 GCA_013815505.1 Acidimicrobiia bacterium | reverse complement strand
GACGGTGGTGATGGGGGACAACGGGCACGGCAAGACGAACCTCGCAGAGGCGCTCGCGTACCTGGCCACGCTCAGCAGCTTCCGTGCCACGAACAACGAGGCGATGATCCGTGAGGGCGCAGACAGGGCGGTGGTGCGAGCCGTCGTGCGTCAACCCGACGAGCGGCGCGAGAGCATCGATGCCGAGCTGCCGCGCCGTGGTGTCGGTCGGGTCTTCGTCAACCGGCAGCGCCTCCGCAAGGTGCGTGACCTGCTCGGCACGGTGAGGGTCACCGTGTTCTCGCCCGACGATCTCGTCATCGTGAAGGGTTCGCCAGGCGGCCGACGCCGGTATCTCGACGAGACGCTGAGCACCCTGTCGCGCAAGCACGATGCGGCCCGCCTCGACATCGATCGCCTGCTGCGCCAGCGCAACACGCTGCTGAAGCAGCTCGGCTCGCGGTGGGCTCCGGCGTCGCAGGCGGGATCTCGCGGCGGTGACGACGACGCCACACTCGACATCTGGGATGAGCGGTTCTCCGACGCCGGTGACCAGTTCGGCGCCACGAGGGCAGCGCTCGTCGAGCAGCTGACGCCACTCGTCGGCGCGGCGTACGGCGAGCTGGCCGGTGACACGTCGGTGCGCCTGTCGTACGACCCTCCCTGGCGGCGCACCGGTCTCGCCGCCGCCCTTGCCGCAGCCCGTGACGACGACCTCCGGTTGCGCACGTCGACGGTCGGGCCACACCGCGACGACGTTGACCTGTTCTTGAACGATCTCCCGGCGCGCACCCACGCCTCCCAGGGCGAACAGCGCACCCTCGCCCTCGCCCTGCGGCTCGCAACCCACCGCCTCGTCGTCGCCGAGACCGGAGACGAGCCGGTGCTCGTGCTCGACGACGTGCTGTCCGAGCTCGATGACGGTCGCAGCGCCTCGCTGCTGGCGCACCTCCACGGTGGCCAGATCGTCATCACGACGGCCTCGGCGATGCCGCCCGGCGCTCACCCCGATGCCGTGATCCGCATCGAGAACGGCACGCGTGTGGAGGTCAGTGGAGGCACAGCGACGTGAGCGACGAGCCACGCCCGATCGCCGAGACCCTCTCGTCGATGCTGCGCGCGATGCGCGGTGTCGACGCCGCCGCGATGGGTGGTGTGTTCGGCACATGGGACGAGGCCGTCGGGCCGGCGGTCGCCGCTCATGCCCGTCCGGTGCGGCTCGATGAGGGGGTGCTCACCGTGCGTGTCGACGACCCCTCGTGGGCGACGCAGATGCGGCTGCTCGAGCACGACGTGCGTGCCCGCGTGAAGGCTGCGTGCGGCGTCGATCTGGTGCGTGTCGAGGTGCGCGTAGAGCGTGCGGATCGACGCCGCTGACAGCTCGGTGGTCCCCCGGATCGGGGCGCTGCGCTGGTACGATGGAGTCAATTCGCGACGTGTGCGATGGGGACCGTCGAGACAGCTCTGAGCGACACATCTGAGACGTCTGGCTCCGACCCCTCGGGTTGTCCGCGAGTCCCCACTAGATCGTGTTTCTCCACCCATCGAACGAGGTAGGTACGAGTGTCGACTGAGTACGGCGCAAAGGACATCCAGGTCCTCGAGGGCCTCGACCCGGTGCGCAAGCGCCCCGGGATGTACGTCGGGTCCACGGGTCTGCAGGGCCTCCATCACCTCGTCTGGGAGGTCGTCGACAACTCCATCGACGAGGCGATGGCGGGGTACTGCACGAAGATCACCGTGACGCTGCTTGCCGACGGTGGCTGCCGCGTCACCGACGACGGCCGTGGCATCCCCGTCGACGCCTATCCGTCGGGTCCGCACAAGGGCAAGAGCGCCGTCGAGGTCGTCCTCACGGTGCTCCACGCCGGCGGCAAGTTCGGGGGAGAGGGCTACAAGGTCTCCGGTGGGTTGCACGGCGTCGGGGTCAGCGTCGTCAACGCGCTCTCCGAGCGCCTCGTCGTCGAGATCGACCGCGACGGCACTCGCTACCGCCAGGAGTACGCCAAAGGCGGGGTCCCGCAGGGCAATGTGCAGGTCGTCGGCGATACTCCTGCGAGGGGCCGCACCACCGGCACGACGGTCGAGTTCTGGCCGGATCCCATCGTGTTCTCGGCAGAGGGCGTCGAGTTCGTCAGCCGCACGGTGATCGAGCGCCTGCAGACCATGGCGTTCCTCAACCGCGGCCTCGAGATCGTCTTCAACGACGAGCGCGAGGGCCGCGACGAACGGGTCACGTTCCAGTACAAGGGCGGATTGATCGACTTCGTCAAGCACCTCAACGCGTCCAAGGAGGCGTTGTTCGCGAAGGTCTGCCATTTCGAGGACGAGGACGACCAGACGCAGATGCTCGACGTCGCGATCCAGTGGAACACCGGCTACTACGAGGGCATCCACGGGTACGCCAACGGCATCTCCACCACCGAGGGCGGCATGCACGTCGAGGGCTTCAAGACGGCCCTGACCTCGGTGATCAACAAGTACGCGCGGGCGAAGAACCTGCTCAAGGAGAAGGATGCCAACCTGCTCGGCGAGGACATCCGCGAGGGCATCACGGCGATCCTCTCTGTCAAGCTCACCGAGCCACAGTTCGAAGGCCAGACCAAGGCCAAGCTCGGCAATGTCTCGATGCGCTCGTTCGTGCTGCGGGCAACCAACGAACGCCTCGCCGAGTGGCTCGAGGAGAACCCGACGGAGGCCAACAAGGTCGTGAAGAAGGGCCTCGCTGCAGCGCAGGCACGCGTCGCAGCCAAGAACGCCCGCAACGCGATCCGGCGCAAGACCGCCCTGTCAGGCGCCGGCATGCCCGACAAGCTGAAGGACTGCAGCAGCCGCAATGCCGACGAGTGCGAGCTGTTCATCGTCGAGGGCGACTCCGCCGGCGGTACTGCGATCAACGCTCGCGACCCTCGCGTCCAGGCGATCCTCCCGATCCGCGGCAAGATCCTCAACGTCGAGCGGGCGCGCATCGACAAGATGCTGAAGAACAACGAGGTCCAGTCGCTCATCACGGCCATCGGTGCCGGCGTCGGGGAGGACGAGTTCGACGTCAGCAAGGCCCGCTACCACCAGGTGATCATCCTCGCCGATGCCGACGTCGACGGGAGCCACATCCGCACGCTGCTGCTGACGTTCTTCTACCGCCAGATGAAGCCGCTGATCGAGGCCGGTTACGTCTACATCGCCCAGCCGCCGCTGTACTCCACGGTGGTCGGCAAGGAGAAGGTGTACCTCAAAGACGACGCGGCGAAGACCCGCTTCCTCGTCGAGCGGCCGAAGCACGCGAAAGAGTTCCAGCGCCTGAAGGGTCTCGGCGAGATGGACTGGCAGGAGCTGAAGGCGACGACGATGGCCGCAGGGGCACGCACCCTGTTGCAGGTCACGATGGAAGACGGGAGTCTCGCCGACGAGATGACGAGCGTGCTCATGGGCGATGACGTCGAGAGCAGACGGGCGTTCATCGCAACCAACGCCCGCGACGTCAGAAACCTCGACTTCTAGGACGGATTCAACGATGAGCAACGACACACCTGGCGTCCCCATCGAGCCCGAGGTCCCCAACGAGCCCGTGCAGCCGGTGCAGCTGCAGGACGAGATGGAGTCCTCGTTCCTCGATTACGCGATGTCGGTCATCACGTCGCGGGCACTGCCCGACGTGCGCGACGGCCTCAAGCCGGTGCACCGCCGCATCGTCTGGGACATGGACCAGCAGGGCTTCCGGCCCGACCGGCCCTTCGTCAAGTGCGCCCGGGTCACCGGCGACACGATGGCGCGCTACCACCCGCACGCGAGCTCGGCGATCTACGACGCATTGGTGCGGATGGCGCAGCCGTTCTCGCTGCGCCACC